>DUPJ01000088.1 GCA_012838355.1 Clostridiaceae bacterium | reverse complement strand
TCGTCCATCCGCTCGATGAAGCGGGCGATGGTCGGCGTGATGCCGTCGTAGTAATGCTTGAATGTATGGTCCTTGCTTTCGGTGCAGCCGACGTTGAACAAAAGCGGGGCACAGTGCAGGATCATGCCGACATTGCCGATGGAGGTCTCAATCATGGAGGCGGCAGGTGAAACAAAATGCTGCAGACACGCAGGCAGGCTGTCGATCATATCGTTCGTCGAATGTTCGCCGAGTGCGGCCAGCCGCACCGAGTCTTTATAAGCGATGATGTGCACCGTATCGTCAGTCGTCTTGCGGCAGGTATGAATCGTCGTCTGCGTTTCGGCAACTGACAAGGGCGTCCTGTCATTCCACTGTTCAAATACATGCCGGAACTCGATAGCGCCGAAGGTTCGGCCGGGGCAGAGGACGATCGGTGTCGGACGCACAATGCCGCGGGCAATCCCTTCAGCCAGATCGCGATGTCCTGTGGCCGGTGTCGTGACCAGTATGAGGTCAGCTTCGCCAATGCCCTCACGCATGTCCGTCGTGACGGCATGCAAGCGAAAGGATCCGTTCAGCATTCCGCGGCTGTGGATGACACGTGTGTTCAGAATTTTTCTGATCGTATCGGCAGACCGGTTCCAAAGCGTCACCTCGTGCCCGTTATGCGTTAGGTGAGCGGCCATGGCCAATCCCGAATTACCTGCGCCCATTACCGAGACTTTCATGAATGTACCTGCCGATCCTGATGTTCGAGGTTGCATACGAAAGGCCAACATGGCCGTTATTAAAAAATTTATTTTTAAAAAAGGTTGCTCGCAGTTGAAAGGAGACTGCGGTCATGCATTGAAACTGATGGGATAATTTTACAGGAAACAAGCCGGGCTGGCAAAAACCGGCCCGGCGTCGATCCGTGCGAACCGCCAGGTTCTGTATTTGCGGGTACTTATCCGGCCGGTTCGTCCCGCCAGCCCCGGCAAACATCAATCCAGCCGAGCGGCCGGCTGAATTGTTCCAGTTCGTCCGGCGTAAGCTCGATCGCGCTGTTGCCGCTGCCGCAGGCGGGATAAACGGAGGCGAAACGGAGCAGAGAGCGGTCGAGGTAAACGTGGACGTCCTCGTTGACGCCGAACGGACATACGCCGCCCGGGGCGAATCCGACGAGCCGTTCCACCTCATCCGCGGGTATCATTGAGGCTTTCTGACTGAACTGCGCCTTGAATTTCTGGTTGTCAATTCTGGCGTCTCCGGCCACGACAATAAGAAGCGGCTTGTCGTTCAGCAGGAACGATAACGTTTTGGCGATGCGCGCCGGCTCACAGCCGACAGCGAGAGCCGCAAGTTCCACCGTTTCGCTGGAAGTCATGAACTCCAGAATGCGTTCTCCCGCATCGAATTGTTCCAGATAGTGTCTGACTTTTGCAACCGACATGAGCTCAGTATAGCGATTATATGCAGACAGCGGCAGCCTGAGCTGCATGATGTATGCGTTTGATAAAATTAAGAATCTCTATGCTATGATTAGTGGACTTCAGTTATAGCCGGCGGTTCCTCTTGCCTCGGGTTAACAGACGCGGACACTCCTCGTTGCCCTGCCAATGCAAAATGGCACTGCCTGCTGATGAATGTTCATACGATAATGGTGCAGAAAAGGGGAATGCCGGTTGACGGAAGTTGTTACAAAATTAAAAGAAGTCCTCGCTTCGGTGCTGCCCGTCACGGCG
>DUPJ01000087.1 GCA_012838355.1 Clostridiaceae bacterium | reverse complement strand
CTGTAGCGATACAGCATCTCAATGGGAACCACATCTTCGTGCGCGGCGATCTGAAACACGCTGTCGGCCGATGTATAGACAATCAGATCACCCGTTTCCATGTGTTCTGCGCCGTGTTTTTCGATGATTTCGGTACCGGAGGCCGGAACATTGGCAATGACCCCTCGTTTTGTCTGTTCACGGAAGGGGATCAGGATTTCCTCAGGAAAACCATGCGGATAAGTGGGGAACGGCGTATTCAGAATATGGCCCGCGATCTCCCAGTGCCCCGTTGTGGTATCTTTGCCGGCGGCCTTTGCCAGTGCGCGGCCGAACGCTCCCTGAACCGGTCCCCCTGACGGCAGTTCAGCCTTGTCGCTGGTCGTGCTCTTCACGACCTGGAGCAGCCCCATCCGCTCCAGATTGGGCAGCTGCGGTTTTTCCTTCAGATAAAGATGGAGCAGCGTATTGGCACCTTCATCGCCGTACTCTGCTGCATCCGGCTGAGCGCCGACGCCGACGCTGTCCAAAACGATCAGGATCGCTCGTTTCATGGTCTTACCCTTTCTGCCACGCGATGTCGACCAGGCGATGGACAAGGTCGACATTTGAGATGCCGGACGCCTCGAACAGGCGCGCGAACATGGATATATCCGTGAAGCCCGGCATCGTGTTGATCTCGTTCAAATATACGCGGTTCCCTTCAACGAAGAAATCCGCTCGGCAAAGGCCCTTCCCCTCGACAACGCAAAATGCGCGCCTGGCCATATCCGCCACTTTATCGTAAACGTTCTGCTCAAGCGGTGCCGGGATCAGAAGATCGGATCCGACATCATCGTATTTTGCTTCATAGTCGTAGAATTCCTTGCCGGGCAAAATCTCACCCGGCACGGAGACCGTGATCTCTCCGTCTGCGCCAAGCACCGACACTTCAATCTCGCGGCCAGCCGACGCCTTTTCCACAAGCACTTTAGCATCGTGCGCCAGGGCATCCAGGATGGCCCGGTCGAGGTGATCGGCTGACTTTACCTTCGTTACGCCGATGGATGAACCTGCATTGGCCGGCTTGACGAAACAGGGGTACCCGATCCGCTGGCCGGCTTCCCGCCTCATCCCTTCCGGATTCTTCTCGTATTCGAAACGGCGGATGGTCATATAATCCACCTGAGTGATGCCGGCCGTGGCAAAAACCCGCTTGGCTATGTCTTTGTCCATGGCCAGCGCGGACGCCAAAGTACCGCATCCGACATACGGGATACCGGCCAGATCAAACAGTCCCTGCACCGTTCCGTCTTCTCCGAATTTTCCGTGCAGAACCGGGAACACGACATCGGCTGCCACCGTTTCCAGCCGATCATCTGCCACGGCATAAAAACCGTGAACGGATGCATCCGGTGTGGCCAGAACACGCCGGTTGCCCGGCAGCTGCTGCCAGCTTTCGGCACGGATCTGATCCGTATCCGCATCGGTCAACAGCCAGATGCCGTCACGCGTGATGCCCACCTTCAGGACGTCAAAGTGGCCCGCAGCCAGCAGCGTTTCGATGACGAAGGCTCCGGACAGACAGGAAATGCGGTGCTCGCTCGACTGTCCCCCGAAAAGCACCAGCACGGTCCGGGGCGCGGTCATTGCAGATCCTTGTTGTTCTTCTTGATGTAAACCAGCATTTCGGTCAGCTGCTTGTCGAGATCGTCAAGAATGCCTTTTGCGTAATGGACGGCATTCTCCCGGATCTCCGTGCTTTGCCGCGTCGCCTGCTGCATCATGTCCGATGCCTCCATGCGGGCCTGCTGCGTCACTTCATGTTCATCGATCATGCGGGCTGTCTGCGCTTCCGCGTCACGCATAATGGATTCGGCTTCTTTTCTCGCCTCGGCAATCAGCTGCTTGTTCTGTTCCAGGAGCCACTTTGCCTGTGAGATCTCTTCGGGCAGCCCTTCGCGAACCATGCGCAGCATGAACAAGAGGTCGTCGCGGTTGACAAGACACTTGTCACTCAGCGGCACGCTCTTGGCACTGCCGACCATATCCTCCATGCGGGCCAGCAGCACTTCAATCTGCTCCTTCTTTGGCTTTGCACCGGGCTGACCGGCCTGTCCCCGTCCTACCCGTTGAATCGGTACTCGTTGATCACTCATGTGTATCCTCCGCTGTCGGTTTAGCATATCGTTTGACAATCATATTCAGCGCGGCAGGCGGCACCATGCCGGAGATATCGCCTCCGAACCAGGCCACGCTGCGCACGATTGATGAACTCATATAGGCAAGCGAGCCGCTTGCCGGAATAAAAATGGTGTCGGATTCGGCATAAAGCGCGCGATTGGCTTGCGCCATGGTGTTTTCATACGCGTAGTCCGCCTCGCCGCGAATGCCGCGCACGACGGCAGCCGCACCGGTACGGCGCACGTAATCAACCAGAAGTCCGCTGTGGCTTTCAACCGAGACACCGGGCATTCCGCTGCAGACGTCCTTTACGAGACTACAGCGTTCAGCGAGCGACAGCACGGTTTTCTTTGCTTCGTTATCCAGAACCAGAACAATCAAGTGATCACAAAGCTGACGTGCTCGCCGAATCACGTCAAGGTGACCGTTCGTAATCGGGTCAAATGTACCCGGACAAATCAACTTATGCATGTGCACCTGCCATTTTCTGGTAAAAGAATAGCATTGCCCCCCCGTACCTGCAATGTCTTCTATATTCCAATCCTGTTACGGATGGCGCAGTTTCAAGTGTTTTCGGGACTTCCATCACAAGCAGGCCGTCCTCAGTCAGAAGGCCGGCCAGATACGGATCAAGGCGCGCCATCATGTCTGCCTGCCGGTCCCAGGGCGGATCGAGATAGATGAAATCGAAACGGTCGGCGGAAGCGGCCAGCTGCCGGCACGCGCGTTCCGCCGGAAACGGGAGAACGTCCGCCCGGTCACCATACCCCGTTCGCCGGATATTGCTTTGCAGTATCCGGCGAACGTAAGCACTGTTTTCGACAAACACGCTTCGGGCGGCACCGCGGCTCAGCGCTTCCAGTCCAATCTGTCCGCTCCCGGCGAACAGATCGAGTACGGCGGCAGCAGCCAGACGCGGCTGAATGATCGAAAACAAGGCTTCCTTGGCTTTGTCCCCAGTCGGCCTGGTTTTGTCCCCTTTCGGGGCATCGAGGCGCATGCCTTTTTTTTCGCCGGCAATGATTCTCATAGCACCAGGTGCATGAAGTGATCGCCGAAGCGTTCACCGATCGCGGGCAGGAGCCGTCGATTTTCAGCCGACAGAAGTTCCGGATCATCTTTCAAAATGTCGGCGACATCGGCTGACACCTGGTCGATCAGATCTTTTTCCTCGTACAGGTTGACCAGTCTGAATTCCGGCAGTCCGTGCTGCCTCGTACCGAAGAAATCGCCAGGTCCGCGCTGCAGAAGATCGGCCTCAGCCAGGGCAAATCCATCGCGGTTTTTGCACAAGGTCAGGAGCCTTCGCTTAGCGTCCTGATCCTGTGTGTCACTGATCAGAATGCAAAGTCCCGGACGGTCACCGCGGCCAACGCGGCCGCGCAGCTGATGCAACTGGGCCAGGCCGAAGCGCTCGGCATTTTCGACGACCATCATGGTCGCATTCGGATGATCGATGCCGACTTCGATCACCGTCGTGCTGACCAGTATATCGACGTCGCCTGCGGCAAATGCAAGCATCGTCCTGTCCTTCTCTGACGGCCGCTGCGAGCCGTGCAGCAGTGCCACCGTCCGGTCGGGAAAACGAGCCTGCAGCAGCGCCTGCACCTGGCTTGCCGCTTTAAGATCGATCAGTTCCGACTGATCAATCAGCGGGCAGACGACGTAAATCTGTTCTCCCCTCGCCATCGTCTCCGCCATGATTGTCTCAATCCGCGGACGGTCAGCTGAACGGGCCGGATACGTCTTGATCTCGGCGCGGCCGGGCGGCATCTCGGAAATAACCGACACGTCGAGATCGCCGTAAACGATCAGCGCAAGCGTCCGCGGAATCGGCGTCGCCGACATGACAAGCAGATGCGGGCGCACGTCGTCCGCCGTTTTCAAAAGCCGTTGCCGCTGCAGCACACCGAAGCGATGCTGCTCGTCCGTGACGGCAAATGCCAGATTGGAAAATGTAACGGTCGGTTCAAGAATGGCGTGGGTTCCGACAACGCAGTCGACGGAACCGTCAGCAAGCCCCGCAAGCACCTTGCGACGCTCTTTTGCCGGCATGTGTCCTGTCAGCAGCGCGGTATTCATGCCGGTCTTCGCAAAAAGCGCGTTCAGCGTCCGGTAATGCTGGGCTGCAAGCACGGCCGTCGGCGCCAGGAACGCTGACTGGCCGCCAGCCAACTTGGCATAGAGCACTGCCGCGGCGGCAACAACCGTCTTGCCTGAACCGACATCACCCTGCAGCAGCCGGTGCATGGGCACTCGCCCGTCAAGACCGTCCAGCAGTTCGTCAACCGATCGTTTCTGTGTTCTGGTCAGGCCAAACGGCAGTGCACTGAGCCAGGCGTGCACCTGCCTCCGTTTCTCGCCGCCTGTATCCAGGGGCGGCGGCACGGCGGCCTCAAGGCGTCGCTTCGTCATGTAGGAGAGTGCGAGCTTGGCAAGGAACAATTCTTCATACTTGAGACGATCGCGCGCGAGCATCAGCGCATGCCGGTCCGCAGGAAAATGGATGGCAGCCAGCGCAAACGTTCGCTCTGCCAGATGCCGTTTCAGCCGGATCGATTTCGGCAGACATTCAAGCGGCAGAAGCGCTTGCTCCGCCATGGCTGCTTTGACCGCCTCGCGCACAACCGTCTGCTTCAGGCCGGCAGTCAACGGATAAATCGGCAGCAGCGGCGGCAATTCACTGCCGACACGGTAAAACTGCGGCGAATTGATCTCGAGACGCGTGCCTTTTCGCAAAATCAGACCGCGGAACAAATACGTCTCGCCGGCTGCCAGCGCATCCGCCAGCCACGGCTGATTAAACCAGATGGCACGCACCGTCACCTGGTCTGCCAGTAATTCAGTCCGCACGGTACTCCGCTTGCCGTACCGGCTGACCGAAGGGGTGCGCGCGACCATCGCCTGAAATACCTGCACCTCTCCATCCAGCAGATCTGCCCCGCTTACGGTCTCCGACCAGTCTTCATACAGGCGCGGGTAAAGAAAAAAGAGATCAAAAACTCGCTCTACGCCAAGCTTGGCAAAAAGCGACGCGCGCTTATCCGAAATGCCCTTCAGCGAAATCAGAGCGCCCGGATCAGTCAAGGACGACACCGGCTTTCGGGCAAAGGTCCGCAAGTGAACAGTCCTGGCAGCGCGGTTTTTGTGCTTTGCAGATTTTTCTGCCGTGAGCCACCATCAGATGACCGAACCTGATTTTGGCGTCATCCGGCAGCAGTGCCTCCAGATCCCGTTCAATGCCGGGCGGATCCTTGCGCTTCGTCAATCCAAGGCGAAATGCGACACGGGCACAATGCGTATCGACTACAACCCCGGGAATGCCAAAGCCGTCACCGCGGATCAGGTTTGCGATCTTACGGCCGATGCCCGGCAGGGAAAGCAGCGCCTCCATTGACTCCGGTACCTGACCGTCGAACACTTCGGTGAGGACACGGGACGAGCCCTGGAGCGCTTTGGCTTTATTCCGGAAAAGTCCGCAGCTTTGAATCAGGGGCAGAAGATTTTCCGGTTTTGCACCCGCCATGGCGGCCGCATCCGGATAGCGCTCAAAAAGTGCCGGCAAGACCTTGTTCACCCGCTCATCTGTACATTGGGCTGCCAGCACACCGCCAACCAGCAGCTCGAACGGATCCCTGAAGTCGAGCGTACAGCGTGCATCGGGGTACATCTCAGTCAGTCGCTCATAAATAATGCGTGCGCGTTTCTTCGTCAATGCGGCGATTCCCTCAAATACAGAAACACGTTCACATAACGGCGTGTTTCCGTGCGATACAGCGTGATCATAACACGTTCGCCGACCAGCCGCTTATCGAGCAGACGATTCAGCTGATCAACGCTGGATACCGTCTCACCGTCAATCGAAATGATCACATCATGACGCTGAATATCCGCTGATGCCGCCGGTCCGTCGCTCAGCACTTCAGCAACCATAAGCCCTTCCGGATAGGATCGTTCCCGCACCAGTACCGCATACTCGGCCGGATCCATCGCCCGAATGCCGAGCCAGACCTTGCGCACAAGCGACGGCGGTTCCTCAGCTTTCAGCACATCAAGTACGTGACGCAAAACGTCTACCGGAAGTGCGTAACCGGAAATATCGGAGTAATTGCGCGACACGTTGCTGTTGATCAGGCCGACCATCCGGCCGTTCGGATCGAGCAGTGCCGCTCCTGACATGATCGGGGTGACAAACGCGGATGTCTGGATCATGCCGCTTTCCATACCGTCTTCAAAATACGTGCCGCGCTGGAGACCCGTAAGATAGCCGACGCTCAGACTGAGATCCGTCATATCAACGTCTGACCCGCCCAGCACGATCAGAAAGTCACCCAACAGCAAGGCCGGTTCTTCCGCCATCGTGATCGGCTCCATCGGCGGTGCATCCACGATGCGCAAAAGCGCAACATCGGTATTCGGTTCATGCGCAACGATCTCGATTTCAAACGGATTCGTTTCGAAAGGCACGTAGGCGTACGCCACCGCGGCGTCATGAAATTGCCCGTTGAACGTCAGTGCGAATGATAAATTCGACGTCGGCGTGACAAAATGTCCCTCCCGGTCGATGACCACACCGCTGAACGTGACGGCTCGTGCGGGGCTGTCACCGCGTTCCGGCATGCTCACGTATAAGGTCAGAACGGACGGCTTTGCCTGGGAAATGGCACGCCGGATCAGGAGTGTGGCAGCACTGCCGGGCGGGTCCTGCGTATCGCGTGATGTCTCCGTCGGCACTGGTTCCGGTTCGGTCTCCGGCGGTTTTGTTTGCGGGACCGTGACCTCCGTCGTTTCAACCGGCACGGTCGTCTCGGTTTCGAGCCGTGTCACAATCGGCTCCGTCTGTCGGGTCGTCTGAACGGCCGGCCGTGCCGAGCCGGAAATATAAGAATCAGACAGGCCCGGGATCAGAACCATAACAAGAAAAAAGGCGAGCACCGCGAGACTGGCGCTGATCAGTGCCGGCCAGAACCAGGCCGGCGCATGCCGTCGTTTATGCTGTCGTCGTTCTTTCATCTCTCCACTCCCCGTCCGCTCACGCCAAAGTGAGGCTGAAGGTGAACTTTGCGCCTCCGAGCGATGATTTGCCTGCCTCGATGCGCTGACCATGCGCAGCCAGCAAATTGCGGGCTATGTAAAGGCCGAGCCCCGAACCTTCCGATTGACGGCTTTTGTCCGCTTTATAAAACTGATCAAAAATGCGGCCCTGATCTTCCGGCAAAATGCCAGGCCCGGAATCCTGAACCGACACGACAACCGTTTCGTTCTGCGGACCTCGCCGGCTTTCCACCGCAATCTGACCGCCTTTCGGCGTAAAACGGATCGCATTGATGAACAGATTCGTGAGTACGCGCATGATAGCCGCTTCATCGGCAATGACGTCGAGCCGACCGTCGCTGTCTCCCAAAAGGCTCAGCGAGACCTCAAGATTTTTCTCCCGGATCTGCGGTTCCAGTCCCGACAGCGAATCTCGCATGAGATGGTTCAGATCAAACCGCTCGGGGCGCAGACGGCTTTTGTCTTCACTCAGAACAACATTGAAAAGCGTATTGATCAGCTGCTGGACACGATCCGTCTCGGTTTTGACAACCGTGAGATAATGCATCACACGATCCTCGGGAATCGTGCCGTCCAGCATGCCGCTGACAAATCCTTTGACCGATGTGATCGGGGTGCGCAGATCGTGAGAAATGGAATTCAGGAAATCACGGCGTTCTTTCTCGCGCGCTTCGAACTTTTCAATCAGCGTATTGAACGTCCGAATCAGAAGCATCATGTCATCATCAACGTCCCCGTCGTCTTCCCCGAGCACCGGCACAAGCCCCTCCTGATCGACGCCGGCTCGCGCGGAGAGATCACCGAGATAAACCTTCTCGGCCGTCTTTGTGAGATCGGAAATGGGTCTCGTAATCTGATTCGACAGCCAGATAATAATGATCAGGGACAGAAAGAACGCAACCAGGAAGGACAGCGGTACGGCATTTGACTGCAGAAAAGCGCCCCAGGTAAGCGGTATCGTCGATTGAATCAGCATCACTTCGCCGGCGTAGGCACCGGTAGTCGAAAGAAGCGGGGAACTTGCGACAAGCCAGCCCTGATCCTTTGGCAGCACATCGCGAAGCGGCGTACGCGCTGCCGTTCTGGCATACACGATCTGTTCGCCGTTCAGGTAGCTGGGATTCAGAAGCGGCCGCTCGCCGTCGGCCGACTGTCCCAGTTTTTCAAACGTCGACAGCGGAATCCCTGTATCATAGATAATCTCCCCATGCTGGTTGATCACCCAGACCATGGCATTTGCCGCACGCCCGGTAAACGTGATGTAGCCTGTCACGTGGAAGTCTTCAATCGTCAGACGGTCGCGGCTCATGCCCTGTGATACGATCCGGCTGACCTCAACGGCACTGCGCTGCAGCTGCTCCGTCTGCTGGTTGCGATTGGCAGCATTGGAGATGGCAAAATAAACCGTACCGAGAATGAGAAAAATGGCCAGAATGAACATGGCCATCTTGAAAATCGTCCGGCCGTAAATCGAGCGCATGAATTGCGGCCGAAATTTCACCCGGCATCCTCGCTTGCTTCAAATTTGTAGCCGACGCCCCAGACTGTCTTCAGATTCCATTCCGGATGCTCGATCGTATCGAGCTTTTCCCGGATTCGCTTGATATGCACATCAACTGTGCGCGTATCGCCAAAAAAATCGTGTCCCCAGATATTGTCCAGAATCTGCTCCCGCGTGAAAACACGATTCCGGTTCAGCACCATGAAGTGCAGCAATTCCAGTTCCTTTGGCGGAAACTCAACTTCCCGTCCGTCCAGATAAACCGAGTAGCGGGCCAGATCAACGATAAGATGGTTGAGACGAAGTCGCTCCGGCAGCTGCCCTGCTTCAAACAGCCGGCCGGCCGGTGCCCGCGTCCTTCGCAGCACAGCCTTGACCCGCGCCAGCAGCTCTTTCGGCTCAAACGGTTTTTCCAGATAATCGTCGGCACCAAGTTCAAGACCAACCACTTTGTCGAGTGTTTCGCCTCTGGCTGTCAGCATGATCACCGGCACATCAGACCGTTTGCGCAGGTCCCGCAGAATGTCGAAGCCGTTTTTGCCTGGCAGCATCAGATCGAGCACAACCACATCGGGCTGACACGACAGAACCGCCGCTTCCGCACGATCACCATGCCCTTCCGTATAGACGTTGAAACCGTCCTTGACAAAGTAGAGTCTGAGCAGTTCCTGAATGTTCAGGTCGTCGTCAACAATGAGCACCTTGGTCGGCGTCATATGCCTTCACCATGCTTCAACGATTCGAGTTCATTGAGAAACGAGGCCACGTCGCTGAACTCCCGATACACGGACATAAAACGTATGTAGGCAACCTCGTCAATGCTGCGCAGGTGCTTCAGCACCGCTTCGCCGATCTCTGCCGTTGAAATTTCGCGTGAAATCTGATGGATCTCCGATCGCTCGATGTGATCGACAATCTGCTCGATGGCTTCAAGTGACACGGGACGTTTCTCGCAGCTTTTCATAATGCCTGCGATCAGCTTGCGCCGGTCAAAAGGCTGGCGGCTCTTATCCTTTTTGATCACGATAAGCGGCGCCATCTCCTCAGCTTCTCTGGTTGACCAGCGGCGGCCGCAATGGAGGCACTCACGCCGCCGGCGCACTGTGTTGCCGTCTTCAGCTGGCCGAGAATCGATAACTTTATCGTCATCAATACCGCAGAACGGGCATTTCAACGTTGGCTCCTTTCAAAACAGCCGGCAGGAATTTCCTGACCGGCCGTCAATAAAAACAATGTGGAAATGATGCGGACGATCTTACTCGTTTAAATCGTCGTCATTATCCTGCAGAAACCACGGGAGGACGCGTCCGCTCTTGGCCGGCTGACTTCCGCCTTGTCCGCGGCCGCGCGTTTCACGTCGCGGCGCTTCTTCAAGCACTTCAGGTTTCGGTTCCTTTTTGGCCCGCTGCGTACTTTGCGAAACCCGCTGGATCAGGTCTGCCATATCCTCACCCTGTTCATCTTCCTGCTGCCGGTAGACGAGATCCACGTTGGACGGTCTCGATTTCTGCGGCGTGCGCGGTGATTCGTAGCGCTGCGGCATGACGAAATCCAGATCGTCCTTGCTCATCGTTTCGCGCTCCACTGGACGATATCCGTATGAAGGCTGGCTCGCCTGCTTCATCGGCTTGCTGAGCGCCTCCCCCTCAAAACGGCTGGCAATGATCGTTATAATCACGTCATCCTTCATGTTCTCGTCAATGACAGCACCAAAAATGATATCGGCTTCAGGCGAGACCGCCTCACGAACCTGCGAAGCCGCTTCGTTGATTTCCTTCAGCTTCATGTCGTGGCCGCCCGTAAAGTTGATGATGATGCTGTGTGCGCCGTCAATGGTCGTTTCGAGGAGCGGGCTGTTCATGGCCTGCTTCACGGCAGTCGCCGCCCGGCTTTCGCCGGCGCCGCGGCCGATGCCCATATGGCACAGTCCGGCATCCGTCATGACGCGACGCACGTCGGCAAGGTCCAGATTGATCAGGCCGGGCACGGCGACGAGATCGGAAATGCTCGATACCCCATATTGAAGGACCCGGTCAGCCAGACCAAATGCTTCATCGATCGATGTGTCGTCCGAAGCAATCTCAAGCAGCTTGTCGTTCGGAACGACAATCAGTGAATCAACATAGGATTGCAGTTCACGAATGCCGCGCTCAGCATTTTGGCGGCGGCGCGATCCTTCAAAGCGGAATGGTGTCGTCACCACGGCTACCGTTAATATGCCGAGCTTTCTGGCTATACTGGCCACCACGGGCGCCGCGCCGGTTCCGGTTCCGCCGCCCATACCGGCCGTGATAAAGAGCATGTCAGTGCCCTCAATCATTTTCGATATTTCCTCAGCGTTCTCTTCCGCCGATTTCTGTCCGATTTCAGGCTGGGCACCGGCACCGAGACCGCGGGTTATTTTCAGCCCAATCTGAATCGTTTCATTGGCTTTGCTTCTGGCCAGTGACTGATGATCGGTGTTCACGCCGATAAACTCGATGCCCTGCACGCCGCCCTCGATCATTCGATCTACGGCATTACAGCCGGCACCGCCGACTCCAACAACACGAATCGTTGCAATCACATCCTGGTCATAACCGAAACCTAATTGAAATTCTGCCACGTCTCAACGCTCCTTTCGCGATACGGTCTGTTACTCTCTTGATCCCACTTGTTATTACAAGTATACAACCGTCCGACGTTTGAGGTCATTGCTAGCAACACCGTTTGGTCGACTACCAATATCCGGTACATAATACACCTTGAAATGTCGTATGACAATAGATTTCAAAGAAAGACAACCTTGGCGCTTCAAATATCCCCGCGCTGTATGGACATCACGTCTACCTTATCCGTATGCGTTAAAATTTCGCATCGTCGTCTTCGAATGGGAGGTTACGATCCGAGCGGATCCGCCTCAGCAAAAGTCGGCGCATGCGCCCAAGGTTTTGAAAAATCCGGTTGCCGAAGGCAAACACGGAAACCATCATGAGCGGAAGACCAAGCTGCTCGCCAAGTGCGGTCAGAAGCAGTGCAATGACGGTGTTTGTGAGCAGTCCGGAGATAAATAGAAGGGCGTTGAAGCGTCGGCGAAGATGGGCTGTCGTGCCGCCCACAACAGCATCAAGGACGGCCAGAATGACGACGGCGACATACGAAGTGTAGGCGGCCGGAATGCTGATATTCAGCAGCAAGCCAAGAATAAGACCAATTATCAGACCAACTAAAGGGATCACGGAAACCTCCTATGGCTCATCTGCCGTAAACACGATTTCATCAGCACCGAGCACCATTTCCCCGCTGCCCTTGTCCTGCAGCAGTCCCTGCTCGATTAATTCGGACAAGGTCGCCATATTTTTGACCAGCATGCTGTTGTCTTCCACGGTAACGCGCCAGCGCTGTCCGCCGGTGAGCATCAGATCAAGCCGGATCTGCCCCTCCAGGATTGTCACCTGCCGCGTCAGGGTCATCAGCTTGTTCTCGTATCCGAGTGTCTCATCAGCAGCGATCATGGCTGCAGTGGCTCTCAGTGCCGCCTGAAACTGTTCCTCGTCGACCGGGAGACGTTCCCCGACGAACACTGACCCGGCCAGCTGAAGTCCCTCCGTAACCGGTAAAAAAGCAGACGGTGCCTCACGCAGCGAAATAACGTTAGCCTTGGAATCGAGCAGGGCATATCCTTCCGGCACGCGCGCGCTGACAACCTCCGGCTTGTCAATAACCTCCACACGCAGCGTTGAGGGGAATTCAAAGCGCACAAGGACCCGGTCAAGAATCGGGAATTGCCGCAGCAGATCCGTTTCCAGATCGCCGTAGCGAAGCCCCAGCCAGTGTTCCAGCTCGGGACCGATGCCGATCACAAAAAACGGATCACCGACCGGCTGTACGAGAGGCAGGATATCGTCAGCAATAAGTGAGGTCTGACCGTAAACGGCTACGTGCTTCAGACGGAATTGCGGCAGATATGCGGCCAGTGCCATCAGACCGAGCAGTATCGCAAAAGTCGCAACAAAGGCGATGGGAAACGACTGCCGCCGTTTCCTTCTTTTCTTCCTAGTCGCCATGCTTCCTGACGCGTCTCAACTCACTGTAAATGATGTCGAGTGCATCGTGAATCGCGTGGCGTTTTGCCGCCTGCCGCATATCGGCAAGCCGTTCAGGCGAACGGACAAGTTCGAAAATGACGTCAGCCATCGCGGCTGATGACAGCGCTGCATCCGGAATCACGTCGGCAGCACCGGCATGCTTCATCATGAGTGCATTCAGTGTCTGGTGGTCATTGGCGGCATGCGGGTAAGGCACGAGGACCGACGGTACGCCGACAGCAGCCAGTTCGGAACAGGTCATGGCCCCGGCGCGTCCGATGAACAGATCGGCTGCCGCCATCCAGTGCGGCACGTCGTGCAGATAGGACACAGCGGTGACGCCGTCGACGCCGTTGGCATCGTCCAGATAACTGCCGGCCTGCTCTTTGCCGGTTGCCACCGTGAGACGCACGTCCCGCTCTTCTTTCAGGCGTTTCCAGACCGGTTCACCCTTGAGTCCAATGACGGCGCGGCTGACGGAGCCGGCACCCAATGAACCGCCCAGAACAAGAATCTGGAAGGCATCCTCGGGGATACCGAGCTTTCGCCTTGACTCCTCACGGCTGACCTCAAAAAAGATCGGCGCGACGGGGTTTCCGGATAGGACGAGATGTGTGCGCCTGGAAAAATACTTTCCGCTTTCCGGAAAGCTGATGCATACCGATTTCGTATAAGGGGCAAGGAAGCGGTTGGCTCTGCCGGGGTACGCATTCTGTTCGTGAAGAAGAACGGGGACGCCGAGCGAGAGAGCCGCCATGACCAGGGGACCGCCAACATATCCGCCGGTGCTGATCACCACATCGGGCTGAAACGCCTTGATTTGCTTTCTGCTCTGCATCAGCCCGGCCGTATTTTCGACTAAAAAGCGGTGCAGTCCGGCACGTTTCTGCTCAGGTACACCAAAGGCGCGGATTGCCTGCATCGCATAACCGGCGCGCTCCGTCATTTCCTGTTCGAGTCCGCCGGCCAGCCCGCAGAACATGATCTCTGATTCAGGCTCCTGCCTGCGCATGTGGTCGGCAATCGCAATGGCGGGATTAATATGGCCGCTGGTTCCGCCGGCACCGAACATATATCGTTTGGCAGTTTTCGGATCGCTCGTCACATCATTCTCGCTTTTTGCGCACGCACACGCCTCGGTTTCGCTTTCTCAGGTTCCAGAAACTGTGCAATTTCGGAGTCTTCTTGCTTGCCAGATTTCGAGACACATAATATCATACCGCCGGCGAGCATAAAAAAGAAATTTGCCGTGCCGCCGTAACTGAAGAATGGTAGTGATATGCCTGTCGTCGGGAGAATATGGGTGGCAACGCCAAAATTGAGCAAGGCCTGAATCGTGATCAGAAACGTATAGCCGGCCGCAATCATGGTCGTCATAGGGGTCGCTGCGCGTACCGTTACCACGACGCCGAAGACGAAAAACAGGATAAACAGCAGCAAGCAGATAAACGTTCCGACAAAACCCAGTTCCTCACCGATGATAGCCAGGATGAAATCATTGTGGCTTTCCGGCAGCCAGTTCAGTTTCTGTACCGAGCGCCCCAGACCGACGCCGAACAGCCCTCCCGATCCCAGCGCGATGCGTGCCTGCTCCACCTGACGCACCTCGTCCGGATTGGCCTCTTCCGGATTGGCAAACGTGGCAAGACGGTTGATGACATGGGCAAAGCGAGTCTCAACAAAATCACCGATCGACTGCGACGTCACGATCGGTCCGATCACCATCAGAAGAACAGCGGCAATCAGGAGGATGAACAGAAGGATCGCAGCCCCCCTCATCAGAATTTTGACACTGAATCCTTCGGTGATGAACATGAATACCATTACCAGCCCCATAATTACAGCGCCCGAAAAGTGCGGTTGTATGAGTATCAGGACTATCCAGAAAATCACCATCAGCGCAGGCAGGGTGACGTCAACAAACGCATCATAAAGTTTTTGCCAGCGCGGTTTCACTTTGTGAACGCGCTTCAGCCTGTGTTTTTTCCTGCGCTCGCTGAAATATGTGGCGAGAAAAAAAATGGCAGCCAGCTTGGCAAGCTCCGAGGGCTGAATCGACACTG
>DUPJ01000086.1 GCA_012838355.1 Clostridiaceae bacterium | reverse complement strand
GCGTGATCGAAGCGGCCAAGGACATGGACAAATGGGCGATCGGGGTTGACCTCGACCAGAACAAGCTGGCGCCGGACAACGTCCTCACCTCGGCCCTGAAGAACGTCAACGTCGCGATCGAAGACATCTCATCCCGCATTCTTGACGGTGAAGATCTGGGCGGTCAGACTGTCTACTACGGCCTGGCTGAAGGCGGCGTCGGCATCGCTCCGTCCTCGGACAAGCATGTCCCGGCGAAAGTTCTTGAAAAGACAGCCGAAATTGAAGCGCAGATCATCAGCGGTGACATCGTGATTCCGATAACGGAAGACGAATACGACGCATTCATTGAAGCTGATTAACTGAAACAGGAGCCGTCCGCCATAGGCGGGCGGCTTCTCTTTTTTTTGAGGAGAACGTATGACGGATTCCACGCCGCGTTATGCCGTTGAAATGAATGGCATTTTCAAATCATTTGCGAAAGTGAAAGCGCTTGAAGACGTTGACCTGAAGGTCAGACCAGGAACGATCCATGCCTTGCTGGGTGAGAATGGTGCTGGCAAGTCAACCTTGATGAAGATCCTGTACGGCCTTTACAATGCCGATAAGGGCGAGATCCTCATCAATGGCAAATCGGTTCAGATACGAAACCCACGTGCGGCCATTGATCTCGGAATCGGAATGGTGCATCAGCACTTTATGCTGGTGGATAATTTCACGATTGCAGAGAATATTGTGCTCGGCCATGAAGTCACACGCGGCTTTGGTGTCCTGAACCAGGATCTTGCCAATAAAAATATCGCCGAACTAGGGCATAAATACGGACTTGACGTCGATCCGAAAGCATTGATTCAGGACGTTTCGGTAGCGACTCAGCAGCGTGTCGAGATATTGAAAGCGCTGTATCGCGGGATCGACATTTTGATTCTGGACGAACCGACCGCCGTGCTGACCCCGCAGGAGATTACGAGTCTCATCGATACGATGCATCGTCTCGTTGAAGACGGCAAAACCATCATCATTATTACGCACAAATTAAAAGAAATTAAAGCCGTGGCGGAATACTGCACGGTTATCCGGCGCGGCAAGCTGATCGATACGGTTCTGGTCGATGAAGTCTCGCAAAGCGACCTAGCCAACATGATGGTCGGCCGTGAAGTCAAACTGACGACTGATAAGGGGGAACGCAGCATCGGCGATCTGGTGCTCTCCGTCAGCAATCTGCACGTGCGTGACCGGCGGGGCGTGCTGAAGGTCCATGACCTCTCGCTTCACCTCCGCGAGGGTGAGATTCTGGCCATTGCCGGCGTCGACGGCAACGGCCAGACCGAACTGATCGACGCGATCACGGGACTTGCTCAGGCGGAATCCGGGCAGATCCTCATGCGCGGGACTGATATCACGAACAAACAGCCCCGCGATGTCCATGAAGCCGGCATACGAACCATTCACGAGGATCGTCAGAAACGCGGTCTTGTGCTCGATTTCACCGTGGCCGAAGACCTGGTACTGGAAACGTACGATCAGGCGCCGTATTCAAGGCGCGGTGTGCTGAAGTGGCCGGTCATCCATGAGCATGCCGCCGACCAGATTAAGCGCTTCGATATCCGGCCAAAAGAGTCGGCGAGACAAAAGGTGCGTGATCTCTCGGGCGGCAACCAGCAGAAAGTCATTGTGGCCAGAGAGATCCACCAGAACCCTTCCCTGCTGATCGCCTGTCAGCCGACGCGCGGTCTTGATGTCGGCGCCATCGAATTTGTGCGCAAGGCACTGGTCGAGCAGAGCACAGAAGGCAAAGCCATTTTACTGGTTTCGCTGGAACTGGATGAAGTCTTCGATCTGGCCGACCGCATCAACGTGATTTACAACGGGAAAATTGTGGCAGACTTGAATCCGGCCGAAACGAATGAACAACAGGTCGGCCTGCTTATGGCCGGAGGTGAACTATGACATCGCGCTGGATTAATTTGCTGCGCAAGCCGCTGACTGCCATCATCATATCGGTGCTGACCGGGTTTATCATCGGAGCCGTTGTGCTGACCGCATCCGGCTACGATGCTCTGGAAGCGTACCGCATTATGTTTTCGGGCATCGCCGGAAGTCCGAAGTACATGGCACAAGTTGTCGTCAATGCCGTTCCGATCATTCTGACCGGTCTTTCCGTGGCTTTTGCCTTCCGCACCGGCTTGTTCAATATTGGTGCCGAAGGTCAGTTTGTCATGGGTGCGCTGACCGGCACCATGATCGGCTACTATCTGCCGCTTCCCCCCATCATCCACCCGATCGTCATATTTGCGCTGGCATTTCTGGTCGGCGGCCTTTATGGCGCGCTGGCAGGTTACCTGAAGAACAAATTCGGGATTCATGAAGTGATCTCGACGATCATGCTGAACTGGATCGCATTTTATTTCAATAATTACATTGTCAATCTGCCAGGTGTCAAAGTGGAGAGTACACTGCATGCCAATCCAATCCTTGATTCGGCAAAAATTAATTTTTTCTCCACCGCCTGGCGCCGCAGCGATGCGGGACGCGAATTCATTCGAGAACATGAGATTCTGGGCGAAATCGTCAAAACCGATTTGGGTGCCGGTATTTTCGTCGCCATTATTTTTGCCTTTTTGCTCTGGTTTGTCCTGAGACACACTACAACCGGTTTTGAGCTGCGGGCTGTGGGGCTCAATCGGTTTGCTGCAGAATTCTCCGGCGTGCCGGTCAAGAAGAGCATTTTTCTTTCAATGTTCATCGCAGGCGGCGTTGCAGCCGTCGGCGGAGCCATTCTGGTCCTCTCGACAACGAACACGGTCAGTGTTTTGAGCGCACAGGAGGGCTACGGCTGGGACGGCATCTCTGTGTCACTGATCGCCAACGGCAACCCGCTGGCAGTGCTGTTCTCCGGACTGCTCTTTGCCGCCCTGCGCTATGGCGGCATGCTGATTCAATCAAAAACCGGAGCGCCGACCGAAATCATCAACATCATGATCGGAAGTATTGTTCTGGCGGTTGCCGTGGCACCGGCTCTGCCAAGGCTTGCCGATTATCTGAGCCAAAGGAGGGCGCGCTGATGCTGCTAACCGTTCTGCTTACCCTGTCGATCACACTGATGTATTCCGCCCCCCTGATCTTCGCCGCTATGGGCGGCGTGATCACTCAGCGGGCCGGCGTAGACAATATCGGTATTGAGGGGATGATGGCGTTCGGCGCATTTGCCGGAACCACCATCGGCTACTTCACCGGAAACCCCTGGATCGGGCTATTGGCCAGCGGTTTGGCCGGTGTACTCCTTGCGCTGATTCACGGTCTTGTCTCGATTACCCTGAAAGGAAACCAGACAATTTCCGGCATCGCCATCAATTTTATCGGTCTTGCCCTCGGTATCTTTTTGACGCGCCAGATTTTTGATGGTGCCTCACAGACCAATTCCGTGACTAAAAAAATTCCGAAACTGTTCGATGTTCTCGGTCTCGACAAACGCGATTCAGCCGCACTTCAGTCAGGCGACATCGACTTTACGGTGATTCTGGCACTCCTCGTCGTTTTTCTTCTCTGGTTCATCCTCTACAAGACGACGCTCGGCCTGCGAATCCGCGCCTGCGGCGACCATCCCGCGGCTGCCGATACGCTCGGTGTCAATGTCACGCATCTGCGCTATGCCTGCGTAATGGCATCCGGATTTCTCGCCGGTGTCGGCGGCGGTGCCATGACGCTGGCTGTCATTTCCAATTTTACGCCAACCGTAATCTCCGGCCAGGGCTTTATTGCGCTGGCAGCCGTTATTTTCGGCAACTGGAAACCGATCGGAGCGGCGCTTGCCTGCCTTCTCTTCGGCTTCGCGCAGGCATTGACTGTGCTTTTGTCCAACAGCTTCCTGCCCTCGTCCATTCTGGCCATGATTCCGTATGCCTTGACCCTCATCGTACTCGTACTCTTTGTCGGCCGGGCTGAACCGCCGCGCGCCGTGGGCCAACCCTATTTCAAAGGGCAGGCGTAAACGACCGCCATGTCCAGTGTCTGCTATCCCGAGCATATGGGGACGGTGCCGCTCGAGACAAAACGGCTGATACTGCGCCGTTTCCGCCGGAGTGATGCGCCGTCAATGTTTCGCAACTGGGCATCCGATCCGGTCGTGACGACGTATCTCATGTGGACGACGCACGCTTCCGTGCGCGAGACAAAGCGCGTGTTGTCCCGCTGGGTCTCCGGTTACAGCCAGAGCGATCATTATCAATGGGCGATCTGCGAAAAAGGAAGTGATGATCCGATCGGATCAATCAGTGTCGTCGATAAAAACAACCGGCTCGCCATGGTTCATATCGGCTATTGTCTCGGGCGAGCGTGGCAAGGACGAGGCTACATGACGGAATGCCTCGAGCGGCTCATCCGATTCTTCTTTGAAGATGTGAAAGTGAACCGCATCGAAGCGCGTTTCGACCCCAGAAACCCGGCTTCCGGACGTGTCATGGCCAAATCCGGCATGATCTTCGAAGGCACGCATCGACAGGCCGATTACAACAACCTCGGCATTTGTGATACCTCGTTTTATGCGATCCTGGCCGCTGATTACAGACAAAAAAACCATGGCTAGGTTTCGCCGCACGGCACATGCTAATATGGTCATGACTGTCAAATAAGGGGGCAATCATGCGCATTGTCATGTTTTCCGAAACGTATCTGCCGCACATCAACGGTGCGGTTACTCATATTAAGATGCTTAACGACGCTCTGTCAGCGATGGGGCATCAGGTGATTGTTGCCACGACCTCGGATGTGAGGGAACCCGTGCTGAAAGACAATGTTCTTTACAGTCCCGGGCATCGGATGAAGAAAATATACGACTACCGCATCGCGAACCCGATCAGCGTAAAGCGCACGGAGATTCTGGCCAGCTTCAAACCGGACATATTTCACATTCACAATGAGTTCGGCATGGGACTTGCCGCGCTCAGAGCCGCCAAGCGCCTCGATGTGCCGGTCGTCTACACGCTCCACAGTGAATACGACAAGTACATGTTCTATCTCGGAAAATCATTCGCTGAAGCCAGCATGATCCGGATGGCCAGAAAGTATCTGGGACACTTCGTCAAGAATGCCGACATTATTTTGAGTCCGTCGCCGAAAGCACAGGCTTATGTTGATTCAGTCAACATGGGCAAAGACGTGCTTGTCCTGCCGAATGCTGTGAATATCGAGCCGTTTCGCGAAGCCTGCGCAGACCCGTTGTTTCGCCGGCAGTTCCGGCGCGAGCATAACATGGCCGACAACTGCCGGGCCTTTGTTTTTGTCGGCCGTCTCGGCAAGGAAAAAAGCGTACATGACCTGGTTCACTACTTCGGCCGTCTGAACCTGCCGAAAGAAAAGGCCAGACTGTTCATCATCGGCAAAGGACCTGAAACGGATTCGCTTCACACCCTGATCGCTGACGAAGCCTATGACGATCGCATACTGCTGCTCGGGTCATTGCCCAATGAAGAACTGCCGGCATACCTCACGGCTATGGACTACTACATGACAGCGTCACTGTCCGAAATGCACTCCATTTCTCTTCTTGAAGCGACAGCAGCCGGACTGCCTGCGGTCATCCGCCTCGATCCTCCGAACGCCTGGCAGATTGAAGATGGTGTCAACGGCTTTACGTGGGCGGACGAATCTGCCTTGAAAACACTGATGGAGCGGTTGCTCTCGCAGACAGCCGAGGAAGAACGCGCGCTCCGTGAACGTGTCATTCAGTATGCGAAGACCCATGATGTCAGCCATCAGGCAGAAGAACTGCTGAAAATCTACGAGGATGCCATTCGCCTGCACGCACTGCGCAAGGCAAACTGATTTTCTGATCAATCACGCGTCTGCATAGGAAAGAGCGGTGCATGGATGGATCCATGCACCGCCTTATTATTCGTTTGAACGATTTTTGGTTTCCGGCATCTCAGTGCCGCAAGCGGCTTTACTTTTTCTGCTTCAGTGCTGCCTGCGCCGCCGACAGCTTGGCGATCGGCACGCGGAACGGTGAGCATGACACGTAGCTCATGTTCAGGTAGTTGCAGAACTCGATGGAACTCGGATCGCCGCCGTGTTCGCCGCAGATGCCGATTTTCATGTCGGGACGCGTCTTGCGCCCAAGCTCACAGCCGATTTCCATCAGCTTGCCGACGCCTGTCTTGTCAAGTGTTGCCGTCGGGTCGTTCTCGAAGATACCTTCGTTATAGTACGTCTCAAGAATCGGGCCGGCGTCGTCGCGGGACAGACCGTAGGTCATCTGCGTCAGATCGTTGGTGCCGAAGCTGAAGAACTCGGCATGCTTTGCGATCTCGTCAGCCGTGAGACAGGCCCTCGGAATCTCGATCATGGTACCCACCATGTAATCGAGCTTTTTGCCGCTTGCCGCGATGATTTCATCTGCTTTTTTCACAATCACGTCGCGAACGAAGGCGATTTCCTTCTCCTCCGCCACGAGCGGAATCATGATTTCGGGAATGACGGGATATTCGTCGGTCGTCACGGCGAGTGCCGCCCGGATAATCCCTTCAGTCTGCATTCTGGCAATTTCAGGATACGATATCGCCAGACGGAGTCCGCGATGACCCAGCATCGGATTCAGCTCATGCAGATCGTTGATGATCGTTTGCAGATCAGCTTCAGCCATGTTCAGCTCGGTCGCAAGCTCCTTGACCTGTGCAGGATCCTGGGGCAGGAACTCATGCAGCGGCGGATCCAGCAGCCGAATCGTGACCGGCAGGCCTTTCATGGCTTCGAAAATGCCCTTGAAGTCTTCTTCCTGCATGGGCAGGATTTTTGCGAGCGCCTTTTCTCTGGCTTTCACGTCCCTCGCCACGATCATCTGGCGGAAGGCAAAGATGCGGTCGGCTTCAAAGAACATATGCTCGGTACGTGTCAGGCCGATGCCTTCCGCTCCGAGTGTTCTGGCCGTCGTCGCGTCCTGCGGCGTGTCGGCATTGGTGCGGATCTTCATCGTGCGGAATTCGTCAGACCATTCCATGATCTTCCTGAATTCATCCGACAGCGCCGCCTTCTGCGTCTCAATCTGCCCCTGATAGACGGCACCAGTTGATCCGTCAAGTGAAATCCACTCGCCGCTCTTGATGACCGTGCCGTTGATGGTCATTGTCTTGGTCTTTTCATTGATCGACGTGTTGGCTGCGGCCGACACGCAGCATTTGCCCATGCCGCGGGCCACGACGGCAGCATGCGACGTCATGCCGCCGCGAGACGTCAGGATGCCGGCCGACACATTCATGCCCTGAATATCTTCAGGACTCGTTTCGGTTCTGGCCAGAATCACAGCGTGCCCTTTCAGGCTTTCCTCATAGGCTTCTTCAGCCGAGAATGTGACCATGCCTGCGGCAGCACCGGGCGAGGCCGGCAGACCTTTGGTCAGCGGCGTGGCGCGTTCCAGGGCTTCCGGATTGAAGGTCGGGTGAAGCAGCGCATCCAGCTGGGCCGGATCGATTTTGAGGAGCGCCTGTTCCTTTGTCAGCATGCCGGCTTCGACCATGTCG
Source organism: Clostridiaceae bacterium (assembly GCA_012838355.1). Lineage (GTDB taxonomy): Bacteria > Bacillota > Clostridia > Saccharofermentanales > DTU023 > DUPJ01. The sequence goes on along the minus strand of DUPJ01000086.1, from coordinate 205 downwards.
ACGGCCACGCGGAGAGCGGCTGTCGCGGTACGCTTGCCGGAACGGGTCTGCAGAATGAACAGCTTGCCGTTTTCGATTGTAAATTCAAGATCCTGCATATCGCCGTAGTGCTTCTCAAGACGCTCCGCAATATCGTGGAATTCCTGGTAAACATTCGGCATCAGCGTTTTCAGGTGATCGATCGGTTCGGGCGTACGCACGCCGG
>DUPJ01000006.1 GCA_012838355.1 Clostridiaceae bacterium | reverse complement strand
CGGATGTAGTACGCCGGTCCGCCGACCAGCTCACCGTTCTTCTCCTCGCGGTACATCTGAGCCAGAACGGCTTCGGAAAAAATGGTGGACATGCCGAGAAACGCCGACAGGATCATCCAGAACGCGGCGCCCGGTCCGCCGGATGCGACCGCCGTGGCGACGCCGACGATGTTCCCCGTGCCGACCTGGGCGGCCACAGCCGTCGCCAGAGACTGAAACGGCGTCATGCAGCCGTCGGGTACCTGCACCTTATTTCTGATGTCCTGCACAAGTTTCCGGATGCTCGGCAGAAGTCTTGTCATCTGCGGAAATTTCAGGAGCACGCTGAGATAGATGCCGACGCCCATGAGCGCAAACAGCAGGATGTAGTTCCAGAGAAACCCGCTCGCGCCTTTTACGATATCAATCAGCATGCGCTCACCCCCGGCTCTGATCCGGTGTCTTGCGCAGGACCCACGTCTCGAAAGCCCAGACGAAGAGCACGATCACCACCGAACGCACAAAAGCGGCTAATAAAATGGCCGTCAGCGACGTGTTCTGCCACACTTCGGAAGCGAAAAGCGTGCGCAAAAAATACTCGACCGCATTGGCGCCGGCATCGCAGATCACGAGTGAGACGACGAGCGGTATTTTGTAAATCGCGCGGTTTCGCACCACCTGAAGCAGATAAAACAGGCCGTAGCTGAGATAAAAGAAGACTTCCAGAAGGAAATTGCCGGCCAGCGCCGGCGTCATGGTCCCGCCGAGGGAGGCGACCAGAATACGCATCAGGCAGACGGCCATGCCGGTGATGAAAGACGTCCAGATCACCGGCCTGATCTTCAGCGCGATGATCGCAGCCACCATCACCACGATGCCGAGTGAAATGCGAAATCCCGAGTCCCCTACCGGGATGTTCACGAGCGAAGCGACAGCCGAAGCCAAGGCAACGATAACTATCTTAAGCATGACACGCCTCCATCAAAGATGAGTCAGTATATCACTCACCTTGAGGAGACGTATTAAAGAGACGTGCACAGGAACAAGCCTATTCGGCCGGCACCACCCGCAGGATTCGGTCGTCAGAGCCGTTGTCGGTCGAGAAGTAGAGCGCGCCGTCCGGCGCGGCATAGACTGCCCGGATCCGTCCGAATTCGCCGGCAACGAGTTTTGCTTCGCCGGTCACCTCGCCGTCTTCAATGCGAATCAGGCGGACATGCCGATCCTTCAGCACACCGACGGCCAGCACACCGTCCAGTTCGCCCCAGGCAGCGCCGGAAAGCATGGTCAGACCGGACACGGCGATGGTGGATTCTCCGCTCGACCAGGCGGCTTCAACGGCATCGGGAAAGCGTTCCAGATCGGTCATCGGCACACGCTCGTCGTAAGGCGGATCCGGTGCCCAGCCGAAATTGCCGGGCAAGAGCCCGTTGATTTCATCATCGCGATACGAGCCGTGCTCGGCACTGTAGCCGTACACGCCGTCATCGGCTTCGGGAAACAGGATCAGGCCCTGCGTATTGCGGTGCCCGAAGGAGAAAATACGCGGATCGAACGGTGACTCAAGGTTGCCCTCGGCCGGTTCGCCGTTTCGGTCAACCCTGAGAATTTTGCCGGCCAGACTCTCCGGATCCTGAGGATTTTCGGCGGCAGCCGCATCGCCCGTGCCGATCCAGAGCACACCGTCTTCGCCCATGGCCAGCTGTGTGCCCGAGTGCCGGCCGCCCGCCGCCGCGGGAATGCCCTCCACAATATGCGTGGCCGCTGCCAGCTCAAAATCAGCCGTCAGCTCATAGCGCGTAACGCGCACTTCCGGTATATCCTGCTCCACATTGTAGGCAACATAGATAAGCCCGTTCGTCTCAAAATCCGGATCGACGGCCAGACCCAGAAGTCCGCCTTCGCCGCGGGCACGCACGTTCGGAATCGTCGCCACCTCGAAAATGCCGTCAGCCGTCAGCCGGCTCAGGCGGCCATATCGTTCCGTAAATAAAAGCGATCCGTCCGGCAGCATGGCCAGTCCCCACGGATGATCCAATCCGTCCGCCAGCACCTCGGTCTGCAGCGGGGGTACAGTCAGCGCGGCCGGGGAGACAGCAGCACTGCCGCAGCCAATGCCCAGAATGAGTAGTACGAGAATCATGGTAAAACCAGACAATTTCTTTCGCATCATGCGGTTGTCCTCCTTGTGCTTCTCATGCCTTCACGCTACCAAAAACCGTCTCTGCCATGCGGGCAGTACGATACGGTCCGATCTTCATTTCGATATTCACTCCCGT
>DUPJ01000085.1 GCA_012838355.1 Clostridiaceae bacterium | reverse complement strand
GGGTCGGTACGAATCCTTCAGGACCACGCTGCGGTTGAAGCGCGGTTTCGCGCGTGACAGATCCTTATTGTCGCGCACAAAGTAGCCGGAGCGAACGAACTGGAAACCGACAAGACTTTTTGTTTCTAAAATCCACGGTTCCAGTTTTGCGCAGCCTGCGATTGTCATGGAAGCGGGGTTCAGTAGTTCGTCGTACGGAACTTCATCGGCATCCGGATTTTCCGACTCGAACAGTTTGTCGTAAAGGTAACAGTCAGCGTCGACTGCGGTTTTCTGATCGACGAAATGGATCGTCGCTTTGACGTCCTTATTGTCGCGTTCGGGATCAAGCGTTGCGAGAATTTCGGTCACGCTGCCGTCATCGGCAAGCACAAAATCGTCGCATGTGATGACGCCGGCTCCCATCAGGCGGACCGATTCACCTGGAGACAGCCGGTGGAAATTCTTGTCGGGGCTGACCATGAAATCGTCGCGCTCGATGTAGAGATATCTTGAGAACGTGCAGGTGTGCGATCCCATCTCCGGTTTTGCCGGATGATTCCGTATCGTGACGGTTTCGCTCTTGTCCTCCGGGTAATTTGTCAGCGTCAGTTTTACGGGATCGATGACGGCCAGCGCACGCGGCGCGCGCTCGTTCAGGTCATCGCGCAGACAGTATTCGAGAAAACGGTAGTCGACTGTATTCGGCACCTTCGAAACGCCGATGCGTTCGGCGAAATTCCTGATCGATTCAGGGGTGTAGCCGCGGCGGCGCATACCGCGCAGTGTCGGCATGCGCGGATCGTCCCAGTCCTCCACCAGATTGTTTTCGACGAGGTAACGAAGCTTTCGCTTGCTCATCACGGTATAGCTGAGGCCGAGCCTGGCGAACTCGATCTGGCGCGGTTTGTGCTCCACATCCGTGTGTTCCACAACCCAGTTGTAAAGCGGCCGGTGGTCTTCAAATTCGATGGAGCAAAGCGAATGGGTGATGCCTTCAAAGGCGTCCTCGAGCGGATGTGCGAAATCGTACATCGGGTAGATGACCCAGTCGTCGCCCGTGCGGTGGTGCGTCTCGCGCAGGATGCGATAGAGGACGGGGTCACGCATATTCATGTTGCCGGACGCCATATCGATTCTGGCGCGCAGCACCATCGCGCCGTCCGCATACGCGCCGTCGCGCATCGCTTCGAACTGCCGCAGACTCTCCTCGATCGGACGATCGCGGAAGGGGCTGTCTTCGCCCGGCGCTGTCAGCGTGCCGCGTGTTCTGCGGATGGTTTCCGCATCGCGTTCGTCAACATAAGCAAGTCCTTTTTTGATCAGGATGAGGGCGCACTCATACATTTGCTCGAAGAAATCGGACGCATAGTAGAACCGGTCGCCCCAGTCGTACCCGAGCCAGCGGATGTCCTCCTTGATCGCATCGACGAAGGATTCATCTTCCTTCACGGGGTTCGTGTCATCCATGCGCAGATTGTAGAGGCCATTGTAGCGTTCCGCGATTCCGTACGTGATGATCAGCGCTTTGGCGTGGCCGATGTGCAGATAGCCGTTCGGCTCCGGCGGGAAACGCGTGTGCACATAATCAGGCAGATCCGGATTGGCAAGATCCTCTTCGACGAATGCTTCGATGAAATTCTTCGGCTGTTTGCCGTTTGTTTCCTGCTGCTCATTGCTATCGCCCTGCAGAAAGGCGACAGCCGTCCGCAGTCGCTTGACAGTTTCGTCCTTGCCGAGCAGCGCGGCGATCTCCGATGCACCGCCCGGTGTGACCGGTTCGGCGGCCAGCGCCAGACGCACGGCGCCCATCACCTGGCCCGTCTTCAGACCGGTGTCCTCGATCAGGCCGAGCAGCGTCTGATGAACCGACTCCTTGTCAAACGAGATGCCCTCGAATGCCGGGATAGCCAGGTTCAGAATGTCAAGGCTCAATTCCGGCGTGATTTTCGCTTTCTTGTGAGAAAACAATTCATGTGTCAGTGCTTTGTGTTCGGCGAGGAAGGCAATCTTGTCCGGAATTTCGCCGAACGTTGCAATCCGCGGCTGGAGCAATGAGGCCAGGAGAGCACGGTCATAATCTTTTCGTCCGACGGCTTTGTCGGTCATGAAGCGGATGCGGTTCATGAAACGGTCCTTGTCCATCGCGCGGATGTACTGTTCATTGAACCAGCGCAGCTTGTCGTAGGAGAAAACGGCCGGCGATTTCGATATCCCATCGACGGCGAAGATTCGGCTCAGCTCCTCGAGTGAGAAAATCTCTCTCGTTTCTTCTCCCGGGGACCAGCCGAGGAACGCGATATAGTTGATAATTGCCTCGCTCAGATAGCCTTCCGCGAGCAGATCGTCAAATCCGGTTGCCCCGTGGCGCTTTGACAGCTTCTGGCCGTCTTCGCCCAAGATGAGGGGCAGATGGATGTAAACCGGAATGTCCCAGCCGAATGCGTCGTACAGCAAATTGTATTTCGGAGTGGAGGAGAGGTACTCGGATCCGCGCACCACATGCGAGATCGCCATGGCATGGTCATCCACCACGTTGGCGAAGTTGTAGGTCGGAAATCCGTCGCTCTTGATCAGGATCTGGTCTTCCAGCGTTTCGTTTTTCACCGTGATCCGCCCGTAGACCAGGTCGTCGAATGTGGTTTCCCCCGTTTCCGGCATGCGCTGACGGATGACGTACGGCGTCTTTTCAGCGAGTTTTGCCACGATCTCGGCATCGCTCAGATTGCGGCAGTGACGATCGTACATGGCCACGCCGCGCGCGTCCGCCAGGCCGGCGAGACGTTCTCTGGTGCAAAAACAGCGGTAGGCATGTCCCGCTTCAATCAGCTGCTCGCCGAGCGGCGCGTAATCGGCCACGCGTTCCGACTGCACATACGGCGCGAAGGGACCGCCGATGTCGGGGCCTTCGTCATGCTTCAGTCCTGCCTGTTTCAGAGTCCGGAAGATCGACTTCTCGGCTCCTTTCACGTAGCGTTCGCGATCCGTATCTTCGATGCGCAGCACGAATTGACCGCCGAGCGATTTTGCGATCAGGTATTCATAAAGCGCAGAACGCAGGTTGCCGATGTGCATGCTGCCGGTCGGACTCGGCGCAAAGCGCGTGCGAACCGGTGTGGAAGCCGTGGTCATATTGTTACCTCTTCTTATTCATCCGGGACGATCGGTCCCGTTTTTTCTGTTCGCATATTATCATAGGTCATTTTTGGCGGAGCGTGGTAGCATAGTGCCATGTTTGGATACATCCGGCCAAAAAAGGCCGAACTCCTGATGCGTGAATTTTCACGCTTTCGCGCCGTCTACTGCGGACTTTGCAAGGCATTGTCAGACCGCTACGGTCTCCTGCCGCGGCTGGCACTGACCTATGACCTGACGTTTTTCGCGCTTCTGTTTCTTAGTCTTGCCAGGGACGACGCGGACCTTTCGATGGAATCCTGCATCCTGAATCCCGTGCAGAAGAAGCCGGTGTCGCGAAACCACCCTGTACTCGATCTTGCCGCTGATGCGACGGTGCTGCTTGCCGGGGGGCAGCTCGCGGATGATGTGGCCGATGAAGGCGGCCTGAAGCCGCGCGCGGCAGCGCTGGCGTTTCGCCGGGCGCTTTCACGGGCAAGGAAGCGCTTGCCCGATCTGGCAGCTGAAATTGATTCGCGGCTTGCTCAGCTGCACCGGGCTGAAGGCGCATCCGAAAGAACGGATGCAGGCCGGCTGGCATCATTATTCGGCGAGGTGCTGGCGGTGCTTTTTTTGCAGGCAGCCGATCGTATCGGCACGGACGCTGATGTGCGCGATGCCCTCGTACTTGTCGGACGCGATCTCGGTGCCTGGATCTATCTGATCGATGCCGCGGACGATTACAGCGAGGATTTGGCCAAAGGGCGGTTTAACGCGCTGTCCGGACCGGACAGGACAGCCGCACTCGACGCGGTATCCGAAACGCTTCAGACGCTGGAAGCCTCGCTTGATCGTACACTCGCATTATTGCCATACGAAAGGGATGGGGGTATTATGAAAAACATCGCGCTGGCGGGCTTGCCTGACGTACGCAGAGCCGTCTTTGCGGGACAGAAACTGACCCGCCTGTAGGCGGACGGAGGACCTGAATGAACAAAGACCCGTACGAAGTGCTGGGCGTGCGCCGCGGTGCAAGCGAAGAAGAGATAAAAACTGCCTATCGCGAGCTCGTCAAAAAGTATCACCCGGACAACTACCAGAACCACCCGCTGGGCGACCTGGCCCAGGAGAAAATCAAGGAAATCAACTGGGCGTATGACCAGCTGACGATGGGCAACCGGCAGCAGACTCAGTCGTCCACCGACAGCGGGCAATACGGCGGCAGACAAACGTGGTACGGCCAGCAGCGTCAGAATACGCCGCCCTTTCAGACCGGCCGCGGCTATTACGGAGGCTCGAGCGGGGGCTGCTGTCAGGATCTTGCCTGCTGCTGCCTGGCCGACAGCTGCTGTGAGTGTCTCGGCGGCGATCTTTGCTCGTGCTGCTAGGCAATGGAGAAACAGCGATCGCGTAATGTCGCGCTCGGCGGCCTGCTGTCCGCTCTCGGCTGGCTCATTTTGCTCCTCACGCTGGTGCTCCCGACCGGACGGATCTTTCTTCTCACACTGGCATCTTTCCTTGTGGTGGTGGCCTGGGGCGAGCTTTCACCGGTCTTCGCCGTCGTCGTCTACGGTGCGATTTCCGCACTTGGCATGATTTATCCGGGGCTTTATCCGACTGCGTTATTTATCCTTTTTTTCGGTACTGCCCCGCTCATTTCCCTTTTCCTGACCCGTTATCTGAAAGGACTCCGCCTCTGGCTGGCGCGGCATGCCATTTTAACGGCGCTGATGGCAGCGTCGGTCGCCGCGATCGGCCTCCACACCCTGATTAAAGGCCCCGCTGGAATCTCCTCAGGCTGGATCTGGCTTGTTCTCATCGTTTTGTTTCAGGGATTTCTTGTGGCTTATGAATACCTGCTCCGGGCATTTACACACATTTGGGTGGAGCGGATACGCCCCGGCACCACGTTTCGCTGAACATCAGCGTTTCGGTCCGAGCCGGCGGTAATACAGCGCACGCGCCACATTGCGTGCGGTGCCAAAAAGCAGGAATAGGAACAGAAGGCCAACGGTGCCGATCAGAATGGCGGTCAGGTTCCGGTTGTTTTGCATGGCCATAAGCAGTCGCGCGTATGTGCTGTTGTCGGACAGAATGGCGCGGTCGGGACCGACACTTGCCGTAATGCGAAATCCGTTGCGGAGCTCAAATATGACCTGTCCCGTAGCGACGCCGGTTTGAAGCGGCAGCCGGTACGGCGGATTGCCCTGATATGAAATGGTTTCTTTCAGGAACGTGTCGTTGCGGGGATGCGTGTAGGAGACATTGTCGAGATAGACGAGTCCGAACGTGACGCCGTTTTCGGCCGTTTCCTGAAGGCTTGGCACCACATCGCCGCGCGAAACGAGACGTGATCGCGTATAAAACGACTCGATGCCGGAAAATAATGCGGTAATCCCGTCTGTCGCTTCTCCGCCCGGCAAGACAAGCAGACATGCCGTTTCGATACCGTCCGCGGTGATCCCGAACACCATTTCCAGCGTGTACTGATCGTCGCTTGCCCGGTAGGCTGCACTGATCTTGTCTTCGCTCAGCACGCGATACTCCGTGAGGGGAGAACGGAGCGAGACAATGCGCCTGCCGCCTGCGTCCACCTGAAGGTAAGCGTCGCCTCTGGAAAGATAGGCATAGCCCTGCGCATTGTTCAAAATGGCCAGCTGGATGCGCATCAGGTCTTCGGCAGAGGTAAACGGAGAGTATGGCAGCCATTCGTAAACGGTTGACCGGCTGTCCGGTTTTTGCGTGAATGTAGTAGCCGCCAGTTCCAGACTTCGAGCCCGCGCTTCCATCAGAGCGATCATTTGGTCGATGCTGCGGTTGAAGAGTTCAGTCAGGGCGACGATGGCGCTGTGCGAATCGTAATAAAGAAAGCGCAGCGTCAAATACTCGACGGTGACCCGCTGCCCGGTCATCAGGGTGAGCTGGTCTTCAGTCGGATACGCTTCATCGATGGCGGCGACTTCGGATGACACCGTCACCATCTGTCCGGCATCGAACGATTCAGAGACAAGAAGCAGAAGCATCAGACGGGAAGCAAGCGTCAGCGGAAGCTGCTGCTGCCTGTCAAGATCGTAGAGGACGCCGCGGCTTCCTGTGTCGACTGCTGTTCCCGTGATTGCGTTCGTGGCAATTGTAAAGCCGCTGTAAATCTGCGGTGCGGCGGCGGTCGCCGCCTGCACTGACAGACCCTTTGAAACGAGCCAAAAGGCAAGACAAATGAGCGGGATGAGCCGCCGCCATGGCATCCGTCTTCGGTTGTTCATTCGTCTTGTCATGTCCATGATCCTGTCTCTTCCAGCATACAGCAAAGCCATGTCTTTTTTCCGTTGTCCGGCATGCCGATGTTTGTCAAGCGTGAGGCGAACCGCTAGAATGTGAGGCGTGAAACGTGTCTCGATTGTACGCCTGCTTGCCGGCGTTCTGGTTCTTATATTGACGCTGACTGCCTGCAGCGGCAGTGATACGCCTGCCCGCGTGGCGGCTTACGGCGAGTATGGCGCAGAACTTGCACGAACCATTGCAAGGCATTTCCCGTACCGGAGCCCCGGATCGCAAGCCGAAGCCCGGACAGCCGAATATCTGGTGCAGGTGCTGCAGTCAATCGGCTATGAGCCGTCGATCGAGACGTTTCGCTATGAAGACGCATCCGGGCAGGTACGCACGTCGCAAAATGTTGTGGCGTATCTTGCCGGCCGCGGCTTTACGCTGGCGGACAAGAGTGAAGAAGGCGGCAGCATTCTGATCGGCGCCAACTACGATGTGCCCGTAACAGGCCCGGACTACGTCTGGCCAGGTCTTGCTGAAGGACAGGTGCTGAGCCGATCCTACAGTCAGTACGACGGCATTCACGACAATGCCTCCGGCCTGGCTTCCGTGCTGGTCAGCGCGCTTCAAATGAGGCGGGATCCGCCGGGCTATGACGTGACGTTTGTGTTTTTCGGCGCGGAGAATGCGCAGCACGCCGGTGCGAAGGCGTACCTGCAGGGCATGTCGGACACGGCGAAGGCGGACACGGTTTGCGTTTATAACGTCGGACCGATCTATGCCGGCGAAAAAGTATATGCTCACGCAGGCCAGAATTCGCTTGATGACGACACGCATAAGTCGTATGCGTTGCGGCGCAAGCTGTATGAGGCAACCGACATTTTTTTCAACTATCAGCTGAATACGCTGAACGGCTATTCGCTGTACACGAATCAGGCGACATTTTTCGTCTCGAAACCGGGCGGCTTCCGGCAGGTTGTGTTTCGGGAATGGACGACCCGCACCGGAGCGCATACGCCCTTTGACGATGCGGGATTCCCGATCGTGTTTTTTGAGTCGGGCGAGTACAATCTGGAAAACCCGTCTGACCTGGGACCGGAAAACAAAGACCCGGAGTTTCGCGAAACGGGCGGCGTGATCGCCGGTACACCATTTGACAGCGACCCGTTCCTGTTCAATATTTTTCGCCGGATCGACGAAGAGAAGAAGTCGGAAGCCTTCACGCTCGAAACGGCACCCGGCGAGCCCGAAGTGATCGGTCCGGACATTCCGGAAGAAGACGATGACACGGAGGAGCCGGAAGAAATTGACCATCTGAGGCGCCGCATCAACAACACTGCCTTCATTCTCGTCAAGGCAGCGCAGCGGGGCCCTGACATGAGTACGATAAACGAGCCGTAATGCAGGTGCCGTCTTTTCTGTTTTCTGTTGATGCCTGCCGGTGTCTGCTATACTCGAACCGTACATGTATCCGAAAACTTGGAGGAGCAATTTATGACTGACGTTTTTCTCGCTCAGACCCTGTTGGGCATGCCGGCCTGGGTGCTCTGGCTGATTGTGCTGGTGCTCGCCATGGCTGCGGAACTCACCACGGTCAACATGACCACGATCTGGTTTGCGAGCGGAGCACTGGTCGCACTGGTACTCGCTATGTTTGGGATTGACACGACTATCCAGATCATCGTGTTTATCGCGGTATCCCTCCTCGGCATTGCACTTTTTGTCTTTATTGTGAAACCGCGGTTGTCCAAGCGGCTGGCAAGTGACCGGGCGACGAATGCAGACCGCATCATCGGCAAAGAAGGGCTCGTGACGCTCGCGATCGACCCTGTCAAGGGAAGCGGGCAGATTATGGTGATCGGACAGCATTGGAGCGCCCGGAGTGCGCACGGAACCGCGATCGCTGCCGGCGAAAAAATAAAGGTGCTCGGATTCGAGAGTGTGTACGCCATCGTCGAGAAAATCGACTGAGTCGACTTTAGGAGGTCAATATGACGGTATTACTGACAAACGCCGCAGGCATAGATAACTTAACCCAGTATGTTGTGATCGGGGCAATTGTCCTGATTGTATTTTTGCTCCTGATCAGAAACATCCGCATCGTGCCGCAGGCGACGACATTTGTCATCGAGCGGCTGGGGGCCTACCAGGCGACCTGGACAACCGGCATTCATATGAAGCTGCCATTCATCGATCGCATATCGAAGGTGATTTCCATGAAGGAGCGCGTCGCCGATTTTCCGCCCCAGGCTGTGATTACGGCAGACAACGTGACAATGGAGATTGACACGGTGCTTTTTTACCAGATTCTGGATCCGAAACTGTATACATACGGTATCGAAAACCCGATTCTGGCGATCGAGAACCTGACGACAACAACGCTGCGTAACATCATCGGTGATCTTGAACTGGATCAGACGCTGACCTCGCGCGACGTGATTAACACGAAAATGCGTGAAATTCTTGACGTGGCGACAGATCCCTGGGGAATCAAGGTGAACCGGGTCGAACTGAAAAACATTATTCCGCCGCGCGAGATCCAGAATGCCATGGAGCGCCAGATGAAGGCTGAACGCGACAAGCGGGAGCAGATTCTGGTGGCTGAAGGTAAAAAAGAAGCGGCCATTCGCGTTGCCGAAGGTGAAAAAATGGCGACGGTGCTGCGCGCAGAAGCGACCAAGGAGAGGGCCATTCGGGAAGCCGAAGGGCAGGCCGAAGCCATCCTCACGGTGCAGGATGCGACGGCCCGCGGCCTCAATATGATTAAAAGTGTTGGGGCGGATGCTCCGCTCATTACGCTGCGTTCGCTCGAGGCCATGGAAAAAGTGGCCAATGGACGGGCCACGAAGATCATCATTCCGTCTGAGCTGCAAAATCTGGCAGGACTCGCAACGACGCTGAAAGAGCTGTTTATCGACCCTGCCGATGATGGTCCGGCACCGCAGGGTGACGATGCAGAGACTGAAAACCCCTAGACGAATGTGACCCGGAACACAGGGAGACGATTATGCTGGTTGGCATCGAACTGATCAATTACGCGTTGTTTTCCCACTTGACTCTCGGCCTGACGGAGTCCGCACTTGATAGCGTGAAAACGGAGGACGAGGTGGCCAAGCATTTCCCGCTCGGGCAGCTGGTGGCCATTGTGGGGCGCAGTGACAGCGGCAAAAGCACGCTGTTCGACGCGCTGCATTTTCTCTCCGATTGCCTCATACACGACGTCCCTTATGCAGCCGCCTCCGCAGGACGAGGCGGCTTTTTTGAGCTGAGACGGAAAAACGGCGACGGCCCGATGCGTCTCAGGCTCCTGTTCAAACAGGGCAGCGGCAATTACATCGCCTATGATGTTGCGCTGAATGCCGATCTGCACAACCGGCCGTTTGTCGAAAGTGAACGGGTAAAAAAAGCCAGCTTTGGCCCTGATGGAGTCGACTGGACCGATGTACTGAACGTACAAAACAGTACCGGCACGGTTCTCGGCATAGCCGCACCGGAAGCGGTCAGTCTGGTCGACGGACGGCATCTTGCGCTGGCATCATACGGACGCCTGCTGAACTACACGACGCTCTGCTTCCTCTACGCTCAGATTTCGCGCTGGTTTGTCAGTTCGGATCGCACCATGGCGGACCAGGCGGTGGGACGGACGAAAGGCGGGCACCGTCATATTTCGCCGCGCTTTGACAATATCCGCAATGTACTGCAGTACTGGGAAAGCGATGACCCGAAGAAATACAACCAGCTGATCGACTATATCAAGGAGCGGGTGCCTGATTTCAAACGGACGGGCGATGCATTTCTCGATCACGATGTGCGCTCCGGCAGCATGCGTCTATTTGCCTTGATTTTGCTTCTGATGGATCCGAAACCGCGTCCGCTTGTTTGTCTTGATCATCCGGATACAAACCTGTATCACGATGCGATCGACATGCTGACTTTCGAAATGCGCGAATACCTCCGCCGCAATGCCGGCTGCCAGGTCTTTCTCACCACGTACAACGCGAATACGATCGAGAATCTCCGTCCCAGTGAGGTGTACCTGTTCTCGCGCCGCATGGAAAACGGTCTGGCCATGGCGCACGCCGTTGGCCGCTCCGAAACGGTAAAAGCCATGCTGAAGGAAGGCATCGGCATGTCAGCCATCTGGTACGGCGGATATTTCGAACCGGATATGCCGTGATGCGAATCGAGGTGCTGTCCGAAGACCGCTCCGGTACACCTTTGATGGAAGCCCTGATGCCGCGCCTGCTGGCAGAATCGAAACGGACAGCAAATTATCACATCCGTCCGCACCGCGGCAAGGGATATCTGCCGGACGATTCGCTTCGACGCCCGCCCAAGTTTGCATCGGGACTGCTGGAACTTTTGCCCGCAAAATGCCGTGCCTATGAAAAAGCAAAAAATGTCGATGTATTGCTTGTGATGCTTGATGCTGACCGGGACGATCCGGGCTGGCTGTACCGTTCGCTTGAGGCGACGGTCAGGCGTTATGCGCCGTCAGTATCTTTTGTTTTCGGCATCGCGGTTGAGGAGATGGAAAGCTGGCTTCTCGGTGACCCGGCCGCCATTCTTGCTGCGTATCCCGACGCAGACATGGCCGTGATTCGCGGGTACGAACAAGACAGCATCGTCGGCACCTGGGAGATTCTTTGCCGGGCCGTTTACCGTGACGATGCCGACGCGATTATTGAGAAAGGGTATCCGACTGTCGGCCAGTACAAAAGTGAAATGGCTGCCAGAATCGCACCGCATATGAATGTGCGCATGAACAACAGCCCGAGCTATCGCTCGTTTCGCGACACTTTCATCAGAATTGTGGGAAACCATGACCATGACTGATACGCCAGCCTCTGTTTACATACACGTGCCCTACTGCCAAAGTCACTGCTCGTACTGCGATTTCTATTCGGTAATCTGCCGGCCGGATCTGTTTGCGATCTGGCAGGACGGTATTCGGCAAGAACTGGATTTACTTCGTTTCGTGCCGGACAAGCACCCGCTGAAATCCGTCTATTACGGCGGCGGAACGCCGAGCGTGCTCGATCCGGAGCTTATGGCCGGACAGCTCCGGCAGCTGCAGGTCTTGTTCGGATATGCGGACGACATCGAGATCACGCTCGAAGTCAATCCGGAGAGCGTGACGAGAGGCAAAGCAGGTGTGTGGCGCGATGCCGGCTTCAACCGCGCGTCGATCGGTCTGCAAAGTGCCGACGCAAGGCTGTTGAGAATCCTCGGACGCACGCACTCGGCCGACGATTTTTCAGCCGCCTTCGCAGATCTGCGGGCTGCCGGCTTTCAAAACATCTCAGCTGATATTATGTTCGGGGTTCCCGGGCAATCGATGGACATGCTGGAAGAAACAATGACCTTTCTGCTGGCCCATCATCCGGAGCATATCTCTTTTTATGCACTCAGTCTCGAACCGGGTACACCGCTTTACGAAACGTATGCGAAGCACTTTCCGAATGAGGATGAGGAACGGCTTGAACGAGAGATGTACTGGCAGATAAGAAAGCGCCTGTCCGAGGCGGGCTTTACTGTCTATGAGATCTCAAATGCGGCACGTGCGGGCTTTCAGGCTGTACATAATCTTGTTTACTGGCGGGCAGAACGATATTTCGGACTTGGCCCCGCCGCCGCATCGTACGTCGGGCGTTGCCGCCGTCAGCATCCGGCCTCGCTCGACGAGTGGTATCAGGCCGTTCGGGGTCTTGCCGCCGCAGAGGCCACGCTGCAGAAGGAGGCGGATTTCACAGCCGCTGCTGTCGTTGAAACGGTTTCGCAGCAAGATGCCCGGAAGGAATTCATGATGCTGGGACTTCGGCTCAGTGACGGGGTCTCGCTCGACCAGTTTGCCGAGCGGTTCGGCGCTGCTGCCGAGGTTATTTTTGCGCCGGAAATTGACCAGCTTTTCAAGGAAAAACTGGCCGTCAGGCGCGATCGCCGCCTTGTCCTGACACCGCATGGCATCGACTTTGCAAACCGCGCCTTCAGGCTGTTCGTGTAAGTTCACAATTGTTCATGATGACTCCCGAAAATCAGATTGACGATCCCCGAAAACGGTGATACAGTTGGTGTTAGCACTCGGCAGCAATGAGTGCTAATTTTCTGAAGGGACGATGCCGGTTTGGACGAACGCAAGAAACAGATACTGAAAGCCGTTGTGGAAGATTATGTCATATCGGCCGAGCCGGTCGGTTCCAAGAGCCTGATCGAGCGTCACAATCTCGGCGTGTCGTCAGCAACCATCCGCCATGAAATGGCAGATCTGGAAGCAGAAGGCTACCTGGAAAAACCGTATACGTCTGCCGGACGCATCCCATCCGACAAGGGCTACCGCTCGTACGTCGACGAACTTTTGGAAGTTGGCGAACTGCCGCGGACACAAGCGATCGCGATGCGAACCATGTTCAAGGACAGCCTTGTCGAACTGACAGACCTGATCCGCCAGGCGACGGCGGTGCTCTCGGCGCAAAACGATTATGTGTCGCTGGCGCTGACTCCGAAGTACGCCAACAGCCGGCTGCGCCAGGTCAAACTCCTGATGATTGAGCCGGGCAAGGTGCTCGTCGTCGTTGTGCTCGCTGCCGGCCTCGTAAAGGACCGGCTGGTGCGCATCTCGGACCAGATTTCCGGTGAGCAGCTGGATCGGCTGGGCAAAGCGATCGAAGAGGGGCTGGCCGGCAAGAAACTGTCCGACATTACACTGGTCACGGTTGCCGGCACCGTTTCGGGACAGCCGCTTGCCGACGGACTCTTAAATCAGGTCATTTACGAGGCGTACGTGTCGATCAAGCAGGCCGAGCATCTCGACCTGTATGTCGAAGGCACGCATCGCCTGCTGGCGCAGCCGGAATACCGCGATGTCGACAAGGCGCACCGCTTCATGCGGGCGCTCGGCGAGGAAAAAACGATAGCCGGTTACATCGCCGACCTGCCGGCCGCCGATGATCTGGCCTGCGGCCGCTATCTGGTCAGGATCGGACAGGAAATTACGCTTGACGGATTTGAGGATACGAGCTTTATCACGAGCACGTACTGCGTGAACGGCGAGGTTTACGGACAGATCGGCGTGATCGGGCCGCGCCGCATGGACTACGGCAGGATCATCTCGCAGATTCGATTTATTAATCGCCAGCTGCATGAGGCGACATCAGATGCGCCGCACATCAGCAAAGACAATCACGAAGCATAAAGAAGCAGAGGAAACCGCATGTCGAAAAAACAGGAAAAACCAAAACAAGAGGAAACGAAGGACGAGAAGAAAGCGCTGCCGGATCCGGAAGAACCGAAAACGGCGGAAGCGACCGAACCGGAAAACGGCGCGCGCATTGCCGAACTGGAGAATCGCTATCTGCGCCTGATGGCTGAATACGATAACTTCAGGAAACGAACGCAAGCGGAAAAAAGCCGCCTGTACAAAGATGCCTGTGCTGATGTTGTCGCACAGCTGCTCCCCCTGATCGACAGCCTTGACCGTTCGGTTGAGCTGGCGAAAACGGTGACCGGTGAAGGGCGCGCATTTGCCGACGGGATTCCGCTGATGGCAGATCAGGCGCTGAAAATCCTGGAGGGGCTGAAGGTGGAGAAAATCGACGCACTGAACCAGCCGTTTGATCCGGAATTGCACCATGCCCTGCAGCAGATGGAACAAGAAAACACCGAGTCGAATACGGTTATCGAAGTGGTGCAGACAGGATACCGGCTGGGTGAACGGCTGATCCGTCCGGCGCTTGTGATCGTATCGGCGTAAACATAAACGGCAAATCTGAATTGTTAATAAGAAAAAGAGGTATATAAAACATATGGCAAAAATAATCGGTATAGACCTGGGTACGACCAACTCGTGTGTCGCTGTCTTGGAAGGCGGTGAGCCGATCGTCATTCCGAACGCGGAAGGCGCTCGCACAACTCCGTCCGTGGTGGCGTTCAGCAAAGACGGCGAACGTCTCGTCGGCCAGATCGCCAAACGTCAGGCGGTCACCAATCCGGACCGGACGGTGACATCGATCAAGCGCGAAATGGGTTCGAACCATAAAGTGACGATCGATGGAAAAGCGTATACGCCGCAGGAAATCTCTGCCATGATTCTGCGCAAACTGAAGTCGGATGCTGAGGCGTATCTTGGAGAAACCGTCACTCAGGCGGTCATTACGGTGCCGGCATACTTTTCGGATGCACAGCGTCAGGCGACGAAGGACGCAGGTCAGATTGCCGGCCTTGAAGTGCTGCGCATCATCAACGAGCCGACGGCTGCCGCGCTGTCTTATGGGCTCGATAAAGAGCACGACCAGAAAATCCTGGTCTTCGACCTGGGCGGCGGCACATTTGACGTGTCGGTGCTTGAAATCGGCGACGGCGTGTTTGAAGTGCAGGCCACGTCCGGCAACAACCGCCTGGGCGGTGATGACTTCGACCAGCGCATTGTCGACTGGATGGTCTCCGAGATGAAAAAAGACCAGGGCATTGACATCAGCAAAGACAAGATGGCGATGCAGCGTCTGCGCGAAGCAGCCGAAAAAGCCAAAATTGAATTGTCCGGCGTCACCACGACGAATATCAATCTGCCTTACATCACGGCGGATCAGACGGGACCGAAGCATCTTGAGCTGACCTTGAGCCGCGCCAAATTCGATGACCTGACGTCGGACCTCGTCGAAAAAACCATGGGACCGCTCAGGACTGCGATGAAAGATGCGGGCCTGCAGCCGTCCGATATCAAGAAAATCCTCCTCGTCGGCGGTTCGACACGTATGCCGTCCGTGCAGAACGCGGTCAGGAACTATTTCAAGGAAGAACCGTTCAAGGGCATCAACCCGGACGAAAGTGTCGCGCTTGGTGCAGCCATTCAGGCCGGCGTACTCTCCGGTGATCTGAAGGACATGATCCTTCTGGACGTCACGCCGCTGTCGCTCGGCATCGAAACGCTGGGCGAGGTGATGACCCGCATCATCGACCGAAACACCACGATTCCGACCAAGAAGAGCCAGGTGTTCTCGACGGCAGCCGACGGCCAGACGACGGTCGAAGTCCATGTGCTGCAGGGGGAACGCGAATTTGCCAGAGACAATAAATCGCTTGGCCGCTTTGTGCTGGACGGGATTGCTTCCGCGCCGCGCGGTGTTCCTCAGATTGAAGTCACGTTTGACATCGATGCCAACGGTATCGTCAATGTGACCGCGATTGACAAGGGCACAAACCGCAAGCAGCACATCACCATTACGGCGACCACCAATCTCACGGATGACGAGATCGAGCGTGCCGTGCATGAAGCTGAAGCACACGCTGAGGAAGACAAAAAGCGCAAGGAAGCCGTCGATACGAAGAACTCGGCCGACAGCCTCGTCTATCAGGCAGAGAAGATGCTGAAGGAAAATGAAGCGCAAATCGGCGACTTGAAGCCGGAGATTGAGGAAAAGATTGAGCTTTTGAAAAAGAGCATTGCTGCCGATAACCTCGACGGCATGAAATCAGACAGCGAAGCCTTGCAGCAGGCGATCTACAAAGCCGGCGAGCAGATTTACAAGCAAACCGAACAGACGGCCGGTCCGCAGTCGGAAGACGGCGGGGCAGAGTCCGGTCCGGGCGGCACGTATGAGGCTGACTTCAAGGATGCCGGCGGCGATCCGGAATAATTTC
>DUPJ01000084.1 GCA_012838355.1 Clostridiaceae bacterium | reverse complement strand
GAGGGGACGGTGGCGACACTGGGCGATATCATCCGTCAGAAACGATGAATTATCGCTCGCTTTCCTATACCCTCGGCCGTATCCTCAAAATCTGTTCTCTTTTGTTTTTGCCGCCGGTCGCGGTCGCCCTGATCTATCGAGAACCGCCCGTCAGTGTCCTGGCATTTTTGTCAACCGGTATCCTGACCTTCGTGATCGGGGTGCTCCTGATGGGAAAAAAGCCGGAACGATTGCGGTTCAGCATGCGCGAAGGTCTCGTTCTGACCTTTTCGCTGTGGGGCTTGCTGTCGCTGCTCGGTGCACTGCCGTTCATGATCACCGGCGACATTCCGCATCTCGTCGACGCCGTTTTTGAGACGGCCAGCGGTCTCACGACCACCGGTTCCACGATTCTGGACAACATCGAGAATATGCGCCAATCCTGCCTTTTCTGGCGCAGCTTTACCCACCTGATCGGCGGCATGGGCGTCCTCGTCCTGGTCTTTGCGATCATGCCGACCGGAAGCAGCGAGTCCATGCCGATTATGAAAGCCGAGGTGCCGGGGCACGAATTCGGCAAGCTGGTGGCCAGAATGAAGAACAACAGCCTGATCCTGTACGGCATGTACCTCGGGATGACAGCTGTCCTCGTTATCTTTTTGCTGCTCGGGGGCATGCCCCTCTTTGATTCCCTTGTGACAGCATTCGGCACAGCCGGAACGGGCGGGTTCGGGATCAAAAGCGCATCGATCGCGTACTATCAGTCGCCCTACATCGACATGGTGATCAGCATATTCATGATCCTGTTCGGCATCAATTTCGCCGTCTATTATTTCTTTTTGATCCGTCAGCCGAAGAAAGCACTCTTCTTTGAGGAACTGCGCTGGTTTCTGGCTATAATCGGCGCCGCTTTTCTTGCCATCACGCTCATTGTCAAACCGTTATACGATTCGTGGGGCGAGACGCTGCGCCATGTCTTCTTTACCGTATCCTCCTCGATCACCACGACCGGCTACGTCATTGTCGATTATGGCAGCTGGCCCATAGTGACGCATGTCATCTTGCTCCTGATCATGTCCATCGGCTCGTGTGCCGGTTCCACAGGCGGCGGCTTCAAAATTTCCCGCTTAGCCATCCTGATCAAGAACATGGCGGCTGAAATCAAAAAAACAAGAGACCCCCGCCGCATGGTTGCCGTGTCGCTCGACCATAAGAACATCGAGCATCAGGAACGTCACGTGCTTAGATACCTTGGCATCTATATTGCCTGCTTTATGGGGTTTGTCCTGATTCTCAGCTTTGATGTCGGTGACCTTGAAACGGCCATATCGGGCGTCGTCGCCACGATGAACAATATTGGTCCGGCCCTCGGCAGTCTGGGGCCGATCGAGCATTTCGGCGGTCTGTCCGACCTGTCCAAAGTGACGCTGTCGTTTGCCATGATCGGCGGCCGTCTGGAACTTTTGCCGATGCTGGTTTTCTTTTCGCCGCGCACGTGGCGCCGTCTCGCCTGAAATATTGCAAAAAGCAACGCCGGCAAGATCATGCCGGCGTTGCCTTCAAAGGGGGAAATGTGGATTACTGATTGTCCCGGTACTCCTGAAGGACTGTCTGGGCTTCGTCGTAGATGGCCGGCGACACTTTGCCTTCGCCGTCGCCAACATACTTGTCATAAACCTGCATGGTCGCTTCGCGGAACGGCGCAGCATCGGTGAAATTCACTTTCATGCCGCTCTCTTCAAGAAGTTTCAGCATTTCAGCTTCCTGCTCGTCGCAGACGCCGCGCTGGTAAGCTGCCGCTTCGATTGCCGCTTCATCTACGACTGCCTGCAGGTCTTCCGGCAGCGAATCGTAGAATTCCTTCGACATCATGAGCGGGGCGGGGGAGTAAAGGTGACCCGTCATTGACAGGTACTCCTGCACTTCGAAGAAATTGTTGGCATGAATGACGACCAGGGGGTTTTCCTGAGCATCGATCGCTTTCTGCTGCAGGCCCGTGAACAATTCACCGAATGCCATCGGGGTGGGATCTGCACCGAGAGCCGAGAAGGCTTCCATGTGCATCGGGTTTTCCATCGTCCGGATTTTGATGCCTTTCATGTCGTCGGGGTTTTCGATCGGGAGTTTGCTGTTCGTAATATTGCGCATGCCGTTTTCCATGAAGGCCAGGGCTTTGACGCCTTTGTCCTCAAGGCTGCCGAGCATTTCCTGGCCGATTTCGCTGTCACAGAGATAGCGCGCTTCGTCAACCGAGGCAAACAGGAAGGGCAGGTCAAAAATCAGGTAAGCATCGGTGAATCCAGCCAGCGGGGCGGACGTGATGACCGCGACCTGAACCTGATTCAGCTGCATGCTTTCCACGAGGTCACGCTCACTGCCGAGCTGACCGGCATGGAATGAATTCATCTGAATGCGGCCGCCGCTCTTTTCATCGAGCAGCTCGGCAAATTTGAGCAGGCCCTGGCCGTATGGATGGGTTTCGGGATTGGCGCTGGCGCCGGTGATGACATACTCGGCTTCGCTGTCGCCGGACGCTTCTGCCGCTTCAGTTTCTTCTGCTTCGGGAGCTTCAGTTTCTTCCGCTTCGGGAGCCTCGGTTTCTTCCGCTTCGGGAGCGTCAGTGACTGCCGCCGGTGCTGCCGTCGTTTCAGCCGGTTTATTGTTGCAAGCCGTGGCTCCGAAGAGCATGACCAGCGCAAGAAGTGCGCTTAACAGGGTTACGATTCTTTTTGTTTTCATGTGATTCCTTTCTTTTATGGTTTTTCTTCAATTGCTTATGAATTTGTGATGCGGGCAGTGACACTCCTCCTTTCAGAATCCAGGATGGTCTATCGGACGAGACCCATCAAGCGCGGTACGAGAAGAGAAATCTCGCCGATGTAGGTAATGAGGAACAGCACGGCGATGCTGACGAGCAGGGGCAGCACAAGTCTGCGCGACACCTTCTCAATCGTCAGGTTACCGAGGCCGCACGCCACGAACAGGTTGACGCCGAGCGGCGGCGTGGAGAATCCGATCGCCAGGTTCATGACCATGATGATGCCGAAATGGACCGGATGGATGCCGATCATGGTGGCAATGGGGAGGAGGATCGGCGTCATGATGTAGATCGCCGCCGTGGTTTCCATGAGACAGCCGATGATCAGGAGCAAAACGTTGATGATCAGGAGCAGGAGGAATTTGCTGGAGGTGAATGACGTGATGCCCAGCGCGATTGCATCGGGGATTTTTTCCGCCGTGAGGATCCAGCCGAAGCCGGCTGCCGCCGCAATGATCATCATGACCATGGCCGTACTTCTGACGGCATTGAGCAGGATTCTCATGAGGTCTTTCAGCTTCAGTTCGCGGTAGATGAAGACACCGACCACGAAGCCGTAAATCACCGATACGCCGGCTGCTTCCGTTGGCGTGAAGATACCGCCGTAAATACCGCCCAGAACAATGATCGGCATGAGCAGCGCCCAGAACGCTTCGAGGAAAGTCTTCAGCACTCTGCGCTTGGAGAACTTGCCGCGCGCTTCGATGCCGTAGCCGAATTTTTTGGCCGTCAGGTAGCAAAGCACCATCAGGGCTACGCCGAGCAGGATGCCCGGCAGGAAACCGGCGGCAAACAAGGTGGAAATCGAGACATTGCCGACGATACCGTAGTTCACGAGCGGGATCGAGGGCGGAATGATGACGCCGATTGCGCCGGCAACCGCAATGATAGCCGCCGACCAGGCCTTGTCATACCCGGCTTTTACCATGTACGGATACATGATGCCGCCGATCGCCGCCACGGTCGCCGGACCGGACCCGGAGATCGCCGCAAAGAACATGCAGGATGCGACGGTGACCATCGCGAGGCCGCCCGTGAAACCGCCCAGCAAGGCATTTGTGAAGTTGATCAGGCGGCGGGAAATGCCGCCGTGTTCCATCAGGTTGCCGGCCACCATGAAGAGCGGAATGGCCAGGAGCGGAAATGAATCGGCTGCCGTGAACATGCGCTGGACAACGAGCGTCAGCGGGATCGTTGTCTCCGAAAACTGGAGCGCGGCCAGACTGCTGCCCGATAGCACCACCCAGATAGGAGAGCCGACGACGAGCGTGATAAAAAAGGCAATGAATAGTGATAAGCCCATACAGTACGTTCTCCTTTACTTGTTTTTCGCTGCGATTGGTTTGGCGCTCGCTTCGTCTTCAGCCGGAAGGTCCTTGTTGAAGTCGCGAATGCCGGTCACGAGCAGTTCCAGATACCGGATGATAAAGAAAACCATCCCGACCGGGATTGCCAAATAGATGTATCCGATTTCGAGACGCAGTGCCGGTGACTTCTGGCCGCCCGCCAGCTGCTTCTGGATGATGCCGATGCTGATGATCAGGACAACGACGCAGACAATGAGTCCCACCAGATGAGTAATCAGCTTGGCGACTTTTCGCGCCTTGACCGGCAGCAGAAGCTGCACGGCTTCGACACCGAGGTGGGCGCCCGTCTTGACGCCGTAAGCACCGCCCATGAAGGTAATCCAGACGAGCAGATAGCGGCTCACTTCTTCAGACCAGGGCAGGGATGACTTCAGGATGAATCTGAAGATGACCTGCAGGAATACGATAATGCTCATGGCAATGAGCATGACGACGCACAGGTAGCCCTCAAAGTTGTCGATAAAATGCTTGAGCTTTTCTTTCACGCAAATCTCCTTTCGCAGGCATATCCTGCCGTTGTCGGCTTTATTGACGCCGCATGATGTCGATTTCGTCGACAAGGCGGACGTAACCGTTCAGGAACTGCGTGCGGAAAAGCATCACCGGGCCGAAGTCTGCAAAGTCATCGATGTTCATCGCATTATCCGTATAGGCACGTTCAAAGTTCGGCAGTTTTTCAATCAGTTCGGCAATGATGTCAGCGGGAATGACACGGTCAATCTTGCGCTCGGGCTCTTCAAACGCATCGATCAGCTCCGCGCCTGTCGACCAGTTGATCGTCACGTGCATGGCACCGCCGACGAAATCAGTGAAATGGCCCAGATTTCTCGCGCCGCCGCCCAGCATCGCGCCGTTGAAATCCTTGTCCTTAAGGTAGGCATACTGTTTCAGTGCCACCGCTGTGCCGGCAGCAGCCAGCGCTTCGGGACGGATATCAATTTTTTCTTTCTTCACGACATCCTTGAAGTAATCGTCCATGATGCCTGTGATGTGCGTTACGTACATGGCGGGGCGATTGCCCGTTTCACCGGCGATCTTTTCGTAAAGCTCGACGGTCGCCCGCGCCTGCGACAATGTGAAAACTTCGGTCGCACAGACCGGAATATTGTGCCGCAGCATGGCTGCGATGACTGGCAGGCCGTGTGCCGTCACGGGAATTTTCGCCATGTAGTTCGGCGCCAGCTTTGCGGCGCGCAGACACGCTTCGATAATGAACTCATGGTTTTCTTCGTTGCGGGGATCCTCCTGGATCGTGACGAAGCCGCGTGTACCGTTGCTTTCTTCATATATCGGCAGGAACTGTTCCATCAGCTGGCGAGCCACCTCGTGATAGGCAGTTTCCGCCAGCCGCGAACCGCCTTTGCCGGGATTATCGGCGACCACATCCCGGATTACGCCGCGCATCCAGTCCGGATCCGTTTGCATCAGCTTTGAGCAGTACGCCGGATTTGTCGTGCAGCCGAAGGCATCGTTTGCGATGGCAGCCCGCGTGTCCTCAAGTGTAGGATTGTTGACCCAGAAACGGGTATCTGTCTGTTCATGGACCTTCTTCAAATAACTCATAATGTCTCCTTCATATTTATATGGCACGGCTGCCACTGATTGACTGCTTTATTCCTCATCGCTGTAAACGATTTTGACGTTTTCGATATGCTCGCGCATGACCGTTCTGGCCAGCTCTTCGTTGTGGTTCTGAATTGCAGCCAGAATGCGCGCGTGAAATACCATGGCCCTGTCAATGATCGAATGATCTTTTTCGAACGCGGTCGCGATCTGCTCTTCGAGCTGCTCATGAATAGCCGAGAAGATAATGTTCCAGAGTTTGTTTCCGCTCATACGTGCCAGCTCAGTGTGGAACGCAGCATCGTAACGGCAAAGCACCGGTATCTGGTCGACTGAGTCTTCCATTCGCTCGATACAGCGCTTAAGCGTTTTAATATCCTGAGGCGTGGCCAGAACGGCGGCCTTTGCCGCGACTTCCTGTTCTATCAGGATGCGAAGTTCAATCAGGTCGCGCATGGAGGAATCGCGCAGGATCGTGTTCAGCGGCACCGCCTTGGCCCGAAATTCCGGATCAGCCACCTGCGTGCCGCGTTTTGTGCGGTGAATGTAATTGATGCTTTCCAGTTTGGTGAACGCTTCCCTGAGAGAGCTGCGCCCGATCTGCAGCATGCGCCCCAGTTCGATTTCATTGGCAAATACGGTTCCGGCCGGCAGCGTGCCGCAGTCTATCATGTCCTTGATTGCAAGAAACGTATTTTCGGCGATCGAACCGCTCCGGTCGATCTCCAGATCCTTCAATCTGTCCACAACATGCCTCCCTCGCACGACTACTTGTCAGACAATACAGCAGTCTATTGTCAGACATGTTAATAGTGCACAAGAAATATGTCAACAATCTATTTCGATTCTTTTAATAAACAAATAAAACCTGGCAAATCATCTTTGTGAGTGTTTAAAAAACGATTTAGGAGTAAACGGGAAAATGATTTTGAGAATAGGGAAAGGCAATATCCGAGTTGAAATCCATCAGTTGTCAGACAATACGGTATGCATTGTCTGACAACTCTTGGTCGCTGTTCACCGCGCTGTTATGACAGCATTGACAGGGCATATCGGTGAGTCCAAACTGGCCAGATATGGAAGACATGCCTGACAAAACGACCGGCCGCCACGCCAGCACAGCAAACCGCCGCCAGTCGCTTCTGTTTGTCAATGTATCTGTCTTGCTGTTCGGCAGTGCAGGTTTGTTTGCCAAATGGATCCGCTTGCCGGCACTTCAGCTCACACTCGGACGTGTGCTAGTCTCCTTCATCTGCCTCTTTATCTCGATCATGGCCGGCCGGCGATCGTTTCAGGTCAGTCGCGAGCAGCGGCTCTGGCTCATGGCTGCCGGCACAATGCTGGCGATTCACTGGTGGCTTTATGCCGCCTCTATCCAGCAGGCGTCCGTTGCGGTCGGCGTCGTGACGTTCGTCTCGTTTCCGCTCTTTGTCACGTTCATCGAGCCCGTCTTCTTCCGCGAGCGGCTGACCGTGCGCAATGTCGCGGCCGCCCTCCTGATCATTGCCGGTGTCGCCGTTACAGTTCCGGAATTTCGCCTCGACAATGATGTGACCCGTGCGATCCTGCTCGGTCTCATCTCAACCTTCGCCTATGCTGTCCTGTCCCTTGTGAACCGGCATCTCACAACTGCGCTTGACAGCACCGTGATTGCCTTCTATGAGCAGGGAACCGCGGCGATCGTCCTTTTTTTGCTGCTTATCTTCATCCGCGTGCCGGTCGTTCAGCCGACTGCCGCCGACATTGGTCTCATCATCCTTCAGGGCAGTGTGATGACAGCTCTCGCGCATACGCTCTACATCCGCTCACTGAAGGGGCTCACGGCCCGTCTGGCCGGTGTTGTCTCAACCCTGGAAGTCGTGTATGCCGTTTTATTGGCGTGGTTCCTTTTGGGGGAAGTGCCGGCGCTGCGCACACTTGCGGGCGGTGTTGTCATTCTGGCGGTTGTCATCTTCAGTCAACTGCAGCCGGGACAGCCGGCAGCCTGAACAAAAAACGGGATTCCCTCAAGGAGGAAACCCCGTCTTATCTGGCTGAAACGATCAGCGATTCGGTTTATTCAACACGTGTCAGACCGGTTACGGTGTACTCCGGCACGATCCCGAATTCCATCGTATCCACGATGTACGGACGGTACTCTCTGCCCGTGTACTGAGCCATGCCGCCGATGTTGTAAATCTTCGACATATCCCAGCCGCGCGCGGCGAGGATGTCCATCATCATGGCGACGCGTCCGCCGCTCTGGCAGAGAAGGAACAGCGTCTGATCCTTCGGGAAGAGCAGTTCCAGCATCTTGTCGGATTCCTCATAGACGGGAACCGGTTCTTTTGGCGTACCGCCGTAGAGGTGGACCATGCTAACATCTGTGTGCGCTTCGGCATTGAAAATCTGACCGAAGTACGGGATCACCTCAAAATTTCTGAAGTGCTTCATGATGTAGTCTTCGTAGTTGCGCAGATCGATGTAAAGCACATCGTCACGCCCCAGATAGTCGATCAGATTGTCGGCCGTGATCGATGAACAGGCCGTCAGGTAGCAGTCTTCCGTTGCCTGAACTTCTTCTTCCGAATCGGCTGCCTTGTAGGTTTTGGTCAGATCGCGCGGCGGCGGCAGTTCCAGTTTTTCGACGGTCGTGCCGGCCGGAGCCTCTTCGCTGACCACACTTTCTTCCACCGGCACTTCAGCTTCGGTTTCTGCGACGACCAGCGACGGGTCGTTCTCGAAATGGTAGTCCGTGCCGTGATGCTTGAAGATCGCGTTGATCACGCGGATGATGTTGTTTGTCGAGACGGTTGCGCCCGAATAGGCATCGATCGAGTAATCGGTGCGACCTTCGCCCTCAGAGAAAGCGACCGGATCAATGTCCGTGATGAAGTTCAGGTCCTTCAGATCACCGTAGGTCTGACCGACAAACCAGGTGATGTATTCATCACGGATCTGTTCATAAGTCATTCCGGACGGAATCGGATCGCTGTCACCCCAGAAGCCGCTCAGATAGTGGTCTTCGGAATCACTTTCGAAGGACATGGTCTTCAGCACGGCGTCATCCAGAAGCCCCGATTCGGGCAACGTCAGCTCAAAAAAGGCCGTGGACCAGTAATTGGTTGCCGCCTGACGGCAGGTGCAGGAAATGTATGACACCTGATATTTGATGAAGTCACGGGCGACGTACTTGAAGTTGACGAACGCCACGAAGTCGCTCTCATCAAGCGGTCCGTCGACATGCTGAATCGGGATGACGGCGACGGGATTCGCCTTGCTGCCTTCGCCCAGATCCGTCTG
>DUPJ01000083.1 GCA_012838355.1 Clostridiaceae bacterium | reverse complement strand
TTAAATACCTTGATGACGCGCAGCCCCTTGATATGCTCTTCCACATATCCGTTCATTTTGCCCATCGCGTCCTGCCGCTTCTTGAAATAGCGTGCAGAATAGCGCGAAATAATGAAGACGGCCGCCAGCATCACCAGCATCAGGAGGACCACAACACCGGTCATCAGGGGAGATAAAATAAGCATCATCACAAGCGTTCCGCTGAAAGTCAGCAAGGATGCAACCACGTTCGCAACCGTATCCTCGAGTGCCACCGAAACCTGTTCGGCATCGTTCGTGTAGGCACTCATGATATCGCCGTGACTTCGCGTATCGAAGAAACGCATCGGCAGTTTCTGTGTTTTTGTGAACAAATCCTGCCGGATCTGCCGAATAGCATTTTCTGCCACGTTGACGAGAATACGGGCTCCCATGTAGCCGGCAGCTACACCGACCGCAAAGATGCCGCCCATAATCGCAAGATTCGACACCAGATGCGGTATGCCGCGGCCATCTACGATTCCGTCCACAATCGGCATCAGCATGGCATTGCCGGCGACTCCGGCAACACTCTGCACGGCGATCATGACGAGCGCGAGGAAGAAGCGAAGCCGATAGGCTTCGATGTAGGAAAAAATTCTGCGGATCGTTTTGCCCACGTTTTTCGGGCGGCCGCTCTTGTCTCCGCGGCGGGACTTCATGCGGCCGCTCATGAGGCCAACCCCTGCTGCTGGGACTCGTACACTTCACGGTAAATCACGTTGGTTCGGAGCAGTGTCTCGTGATCGCCAATGCTGTCAATGCGGCCGTCCGCCATGACGATGATGCGGTCGGCATCGGACACGGACGAGATGCGCTGAGCGATGATCAGAACCGTCACATCCCTGATCGCACGCGTCAGCGATTGCTTGAGTCGGCGCTCCGTCGCCATGTCAACGGCGGACATGGCGTCATCGAGGATAAGAATTTTCGGTTTTTTCAGGAGTGCCCGCGCGATCGTCAGGCGCTGACGCTGACCGCCGGAAAAATTGCCGCCTTCAGCTTCAACTTCAAAATCGAGTCCGTTTTCTTTCTTCAGCACAAAATCCTTTGCGCTTGCGATCTCGAGCGCTTCCCAGATTTCCTCGTCCGTGGCGTGCTCGTTGCCGAAACGCATGTTATCCCTCAGCGTGCCGGAAAACAGGGTGTTCTGCTGCAAGACGACGGAAACGCCGTCCCGCAGAGCGGTCAGATCATAATCGCGCACATCGGTGCCGCCGACAAGCACGCGGCCTTCCCGCACATCGTACAGGCGCGACAACAACGACACCAGCGTCGTCTTCGACGATCCGGTCGACCCGATGATGCCAATTGTTTCGCCGGCCTTGATCTCAACCTCAATATTTTTCAGCGAATCCTCGCTCATGCCGGCGTAGCGAAAGGAAACATTTTCGAAGCGAATATCGCCGGAATCGACTGTGCGGATACCGTCATCCGGAGATACGAGGTCAAGCGGCGTTTCGATCACGTCGAGGCAGCGCACAGCTGACGCTTTGGCGCGTACATAATTGACAAGCAGCATCGTCAGCATCGTCAGCGAGATGAATATCTGTGTTATGTAGGTGAGGAAGCCGATCAGATCTCCGGCCAGCATTCTGCCTTCCATAATCTGGTTGCCGCCAAACCACAGCACGGCCACCATGGAAGCGTACATCACGAGGAACATCATCGGCATCGCAAAGACGATGACATTGAATATCTTGATCGAAAGATCCCGCACGCGATCGTTTCTG
>DUPJ01000082.1 GCA_012838355.1 Clostridiaceae bacterium | reverse complement strand
CAAACCACGGATGATCTGCCAGCAAAGTGATGAAGCGCTGACCGACATAACCGGTCGCACCAACCACACACGCCTGCAATTTACGATTCAGTTCGGTATTCATGGGCGTAACGATCAGCCTCCGTAAACGAATAAGTCATACGTGTATAATATAACGAGGTCGATGACCGGTCAATGAAACGAGCAGATCATGAGTACAGAGCGTAACGAACACAAAACAGACTCATTCCCCCGTCTGGATGAATTTTGCGGCTATTTTCAGGCCATACGCGGGCGCGCTGAAACCACCATACGCGAGTATCGCTACGACATCGCCCTGTTCTTCCGCTATTTGCTGAAAACGAACCGGAATCTTCCGGAACCGCTCGAAGACATCGATCTGGCTCCCGTAAACGATGAATTGATCCGCGCCGTAAATCTGGCTGATTTTTACGGTTTTATCAGCCATCTGGCCGCAAACCGTAAAAACGGTCCGGCAGCCAGAGCGAGACGTGTCTCCTCCCTCCGCACATTTTTTACGTATCTCACGGATAAAGCAAAAGTAACCGAACAAAATGTGGCGCTTCAGCTTGAAGCACCGAGCCAGCTGAAACGTCAGCCGCGTTATCTGACACTGGAACAAAGCCGGGATCTCCTGCAGGCGGCCGATGCGGATGACACCCGCTTTGCGGAGCGCGACTATCTCATCCTGACCTTGTTTCTGAACTGCGGACTGCGCCTGTCGGAGCTGGTTGGCATCAATATTTCAGATATCAATGACGACACGCTCGTCGTGCTTGGAAAAGGCGGCAAGGAACGCACGGTGTACCTGAACAACGCCTGCATGGTCGCGCTCGGCGCTTATCTCGATGTCAGACCGCCGACAAAGGCCGGCGAAGGCGACGCCCTCTTTATCAGCCGTCTGGGCAAGCGCATCGGCGTGCGGGCTGTACAGAACATCATCAAGAAATACCTGATTTCGGCCGGCATCGATCCAAAACGGTATTCAACGCACAAGCTGCGTCACACGGCTGCTACCCTGATGTACCAGCACGGCCACGTGGATATCCGCAGTCTGCAAACGATACTCGGGCACACGAGCATCGCAACGACAGAAATATACACTCATATCAATGCCGACTTGCTCCATCAGGCGGTGGAAAGCAACCCGCTTGCGGACGAGCGGCCGATTACCCGGGACAAGGAGGAAAACCCATGATCACAACGGAACAAATTGATGCCTTCATGAGTCAGACCGGTGCATCTTACGACACCGCCAAACACTATTTGAAAGAGACTGACGGCGATGTCGACGCGGCGCTTCAGAAGTATCGTGACGATCAGTCGGGCAAACACGCTTACACGGCGCAGGATTTCATTCAAGCCATTAAGGAAATAGTTTCAAAAGGCAATGCGACCTCACTGCGCATTGAAAATGTCGAGGGCAAAACCGTGCTGAATCTTTCGCTGACCATCAGCGCTCTCGGTGTCGTGCTGGTGCCGTATCTTTCCCTGATCGGACTGGGTGCCCTCGCACTGACTGATTATTCATTTTATGTCGACAAGGCGGACGGCACGGTGATCAACGTTCACGACTGGCTTTTGGGAAAAAAGAAAAGGCAGGACGAAGCGGATGATGGCAAGGCACCATCCGGAGACAAACCGCCTGAAGGCGGTCATGACTACTATTAGCGGCCAGGACTGCCGCTGAGTGAAGTGAAAAAGCGGCGATTCGCCGCTTTTCCCTTTGCAGGTCTTATAGATCATGCAAAGCCTCAATATATATCAGACAAACAGTGACTGGTCGCTGACCGTTCCCATTGTTTCCAGAAAAGCCCGGTACGCGCGATACGTTTCATAAACGTCGACTTTACTCGTGACTTCGAAGCAAGAATGCATGGACAGGACCGGTACGCCGCAATCGATCACCTCCATGCCGGTTTCGGCCTGAAACACGGCGACGGTTCCGCCGCCGCCCTGATCAACCTTGCCGAGCTCGCCTGACTGCCAGGCTACGCCCGCCTGATCGAAACAGCGGGTGACGGCCGTAAACAGTTCGGCCGAGGCATCGGAAGTACCGCCTTTGCCGCGCGAGCCGACATATTTGGCAACGGCGATGCCGTGACCTGCCTTCGCCGCGTTCAGCTGGTCGGAGACATCTGCAAAATTCGGGTCAAGGGCTGCCGTGACATCGGATGAAATGACGATTGAATTGGCGTGATTGGCATGCATGTCACTGACACTCGGGTCTTCACCCAGCATGCGTTTCATGATTTCGTGCTGAACATGCAGGTAAAGCGCCGATGACGCACCTGTGTTGCCCTGACTGCCCGTCTCTTCCTTGTCATAAAGAATAACGAGTGCGGTACGCGACAGATCCTGGCTGTCGATCAGCGCCTCCAGCGCCGTGTAGGCGCAGACGCGGTCATCCTGGCCGTATGCACCGATAAACGATCGGTCAAAGCCGACATCCCGCGCATTGGCGGCCGGCACCACTTCGATTTCGGCGGTCACAAAGTCGCGTTCCGTGATGCCGTACTCATGATTGAGCAGACTGAGCAGCCCAAGCTTGAAGCGATCTTTGATGTCCTGATTCTGCTCGTCAAACGGCAAACCGCCGACCAGTACGTTCAGCTGTTCACCGGAAATAACATCGGTGGCTTTCTTTTGCATTTGGTCCTTGGCAAGATGCGGCAGGAGATCCGTAACGCAAAAAGCGGGGTCATCCGGCTTGTCTCCGATATCAATCGTGACCTTTGAACCATCTTTTTTATAGACGACGCCTTTGATGGCGAGCGGCAGCGCCGCCCATTGATATTTCTTGATGCCTCCGTAGTAGTGAGTTTTGAACAAGACAAGCTCCTGTGCCTCATAAACGGGCTGCGGCTTCAGGTCAAGTCTCGGTGAATCGACATGTGCGCCGATCAGGTTAAAGCCCGTGCGCGGGTCGTCGCTGCCGATTCTGGCGGCGACGATGCCGCGTCCGCGCACCGTCTGATACACCTTATCGCCTGCCTTGAGTGAATCAAAAGACGCAAGCGGCTTGAATCCGGCCTCTTTTAGCCTGCTGATGCTGAATTCCACGTAAAGGCGTTCCGTCTTCCCTGCATCGAGTGCGGCTTTATAGCCCTCGACGAAGCGAAAGACATCGTCTCGCTTGTCGGCGTCACGCTCACCCCATTGGTTTTTCGTTGAGAAAAACAGTGTGTCACGCAAGGCGTCCGCCGTCTTCTTGTCTGTCTCTTTTTTAGCCATTTATGCCTCCAATTGATCGGTCAGATCAAAAATTCCCTGTTGAACGTACTGATGATGCGCAGGGATTGTCCGCATTGCGTGCGGTCGCTGCAACCACTGAAAAATAAACGCGACTGCGCGTGCCGAACGGTTCTCCCCGCTTTGCTTTGTCCATCTTAATGGGAAAGGTCCGGCTCTGGCAAGCGTAACGTCAACGATGGATTGCTCGCCTGCAGATAAAGTAGACTTGTGCCTATGAATTATGTAGACACGCATAACCATCAGGCGGGATGGTCGGTTGACGCCGCCATTTCATTTGCGGACCTCATTGCTGAAGCACGATCCCTTGGGCTGAAAGGCGTGACCCTTAGTGATCATTTCGATTATGACGGTTCACCCGACAATGCCTGGTGCCTCGATCCGGATGACTATGAGCGCGAGATGGCGAAAAAGCGCAGGACGGATGAAGGCGACCTGCTGATTCTCAGCGGCATTGAACTGGGTTATACGCGGGCTCACGAAGCACATATCGCGGAGGTGGCGTCCGCGTATGATTTTGACCACGTCATCTTGTCACTTCATTATTTCAACGGTGTCGATCCGTTTCTCGAACCGGCAGCAGCAGCGGCCGGCTACGACAACCATGCGGCATTTGTCGCCGCAGTGATTGATGAAATTGCATACTCCGCCGCACGCGTGCCGGTTGCCAATACGATCGGACACTACGATTTTTGCTCACGTTACGTGCGGTGGCAGGAGAGCAAATTTTGCTATCGAGACGCACCGGAATCGTTTGATCGGCTCTTTCGCATCATGATCGCGAACGGTCAGTCGCTGGAACTGAATGGAGGTACCGTCAGCCGTTTGCAGGCCAAAGGCTACTCACTTGAAGATGCTCTGCCGGATCACGAGATTCTGGCACGCTACAAAGATCTTGGCGGATCGCTTGTGACCCTCGCTTCTGACGCACACAAGCCCGGCAGGCTCGGGCAGCACAGCGATATGCTGCTTCGGCAGGTGGAAAAAATGGCGCTAAAGCCATGCTGCTTTATCAATAAACAGGTTCAGTTTCTGTAATAAAAACGCGCATAACGTGCGCGCCTTCATGCCGTATTTAAAGATCTTTAATCGATCGTTTCCTCGCCGTGGTCATGCGCATCGTCATCCACCACTTTGAAGAGGGGCCGGTTTTCATCTGTGAGCAGATCATGTTCCCTGTAGTACTCCAGCAAAGCTTTTTTAACGGCCTGTTCCGCCAGCAGGCTGCAGTGGAGCTTGATCGGCGGCAACCCGTCAAGGGCGGAAGCAACAGCCTGGTTCGTCAGCCGCAGGGCCTCATCGATATGTTTGCCCTTGATCATTTCGGTCGCCATCGAGCTCGTCGCAATCGCCGAGCCGCAGCCAAATGTCTTGAATTTGGCATCCACGATAATATTGTCAACGATCTTCAGATCGACCTTCATGATGTCGCCGCAGCGGGGGTTTCCGACTGTGCCGCTGGCCGAGGCATCATCGATTTCCCCCACATTGCGCGGATTCATGAAGTGATCCATAACTTTTTCACTATATTGCATAACTGGTCTCCAGCAGCGTATCGTCATTCGACGCTTCGCTGATCAAATTTCTGATGTTTCCTTTTGCATAATCGGCGTACAGCGGCGATATATCCCGCAGACGCTTGATAATAGCCGGCACGTCAGCGAGAAAGCGCTCAATATCTGCCGGTGTGTTGCCGTGCCCCAGCGTGACGCGGAGCGAACCGTGTGCAACCTCGTGCGGCATGCCGATCGCGAGCAGAACATGCGACGGATCGAGCGAGCCTGACGTACAGGCCGAGCCGGATGAGCACATGTAGCCCTTGGCATCGAGCAGGAGGAGAATCGACTCTCCTTCAATAAACTCAAACGACACATTCACATTGTTCGGCAGACGCTTCGTCGGGTGACCGTTCAGCTTCGTATGAGGGATGGACCGCAAGCCTTCAATCAGGCGGTCACGCATGGCCGTCAGACGCACGCGATTCTCCTCCATGTGGTCAACAGCCAGGCCAAGGGCTTTGGCAAAGCCGACAGCAAACGCCACATTCTCCGTTCCGGCCCGCCGGTTGCGTTCCTGTGCACCGCCGTCGATCAGGCGGCCGAGGCGAATGCCCCTGCGAACATACAGGGCGCCGATGCCCTTGGGCGCATAAAGCTTGTGCGCCGAGAACGACGCGAGATCAACCTGTAGGTCCGACGCATCAAATGGAATCGCTCCGAGCGCCTGAACGGCATCGGTGTGAAAAAGAACACCTTTCTCCCGGCAGACAGCGCCGATCTCGCGAATCGGATTTATGGTTCCAATCTCGTTATTGGCCGTCATGATCGATACCAGAATCGTATCGGGACGAATCGCCTGACGGACGGCATCCGGATCTACCTGCCCCGTTCTGTCAACATCGAGATACGTGACTTCAAACCCCTGTTTTTCCATGTGCTGCATCGTGTGAAGCACCGCATGGTGCTCAACCGTCGAGGTTATCAGATGACGCCCTTTGCCGGCATACGCTTCGCACACGCCTTTGATCGCATGGTTGTCTGCTTCGCTGCCGCTCGCCGTAAAAATGATCTCGGACGCGTCGCTGGCACCGATCAGACGGGCGATCGTCGCTCTGGCTTCAGCCAGAAGATGCGATGCTGTCTGCCCTTCCCGATAAAAAGACGACGGGTTTCCATACGAATTCTTCAATACATCTGTCACAGCCTCCAGCACAGCGGGATGAACCGGCGTGGTGGCCGCATGATCAAAATATGTGCGCGTTGTCAATTCAGCCATAGCACGTTTTTATCCTTTCGGCACACACGAACAGAGCCCGTGCGAGCACTCCAATCCTCAGTCAGAAATCCCTCAGGCGTAGTACCTTCAGTTACATGGCCTGTCGCCTCAGGCATGGTTCGGAGTATTTTTCAGACGCGCAAGCCACGCCCTGATCTTGGCCTCGTAACCGCGGTCCGATGGATCGTAGTAGACGGTATTGCTCAAGCTGTCCGGCAGATATGACTCGTCGATAAAGGCATCCTTAAAATCATGCGCATAGCGATAGCCTTCATGGTAACCCAATGCCTTCATACCCTCAGCCGGTGCGTTGCGAAGACGCAGCGGGATTTCGCGGTGCGGCTCCGTCGCTACATCGGACAGTGCCTGCTCGATCGCCAGATAAGCGCGGTTTGATTTTGGTGATGTGGCAATCGCGACGGCCGCCTCCGACAAAATGATTCTGGCTTCCGGCATGCCGACCATCTGCGCAGCCTGCGTGGCTGCCACTGCGAGCGTCAGCATCTGAGGGTTCGCGAGTCCGACATCTTCAGCCGCGCAAATAATCATGCGGCGGCCGAGAAATGCCACATCTTCCCCGCCGTAGAGCGCTCTGGCCAGATAATAGACGGCAGCATCCGCATCCGACCCGCGCATCGACTTGATAAACGCTGAGATCGTATCGTAATGGCTTTCGCCTCCCTTATCAAAGGCAGGACTTTTTTTCTGCATGCAGTCTTTGGCCGTATCCAGTGAAATCACAATGCGGCCGTCCGTTTCCGGAGGAGTCGTTGCCACGGCGAGTTCCAGCGCATTGAGCGCGATACGGGCATCACCGCCCGACATCCTGGCCCAGTAAGCCAGTGCGTCATCGGCTGCCTGGACCTCGATCAGCCCGTAGCCTCTTTCGTCGTCAGCCAGCGCCGTTTCAAGCACCTGCCTGATCTGTTCTTCGGACAACGCATGAAGCTGAAACACCGTTGAACGCGAAATCAACGCCTTGTTCACCTCAAAAAAAGGATTTTCGGTCGTGGCTCCGATCAGAATCAGGGTGCCGTCCTCGACGTGCGGCAGGAGTGCGTCCTGCTGGGCTTTATTGAAGCGGTGAATTTCGTCGACGAAGAGAACCGTGCGTCCTGCCGGCGTAATAAACGCGTTTTTTGTGTCACTGATGATTCGCTTGATGTCGGCAACACCCGCCGTCACAGCATTCAGTCTTTGAAAACCGGTTTTCGTCGTCGTCGCAATAATTCTGGCCAGCGATGTCTTGCCGGTGCCTGGCGGACCAAACAGTATGATTGAGCTCAGCCTGTCGGCTTCAATCATGCGGCGCAGCATGCGTCCTTTGCCCAGAATATGCTCCTGACCGGCAAATTCGTCCAGCGAACGGGGCGTCATCCGATATGCGAGCGGCTCATTTTGGTTTCTCGTGTCCGACATGCGTCAAGTGTAGCACGATCTCAAAATTTCATGCCGTCAAAAAGAGGCTGCCTCTTGTGAGACAGCCCCATTTTCAGGTCAGTGTTTATTCGCCGGCTTAAAGGTTATCGTACAGCGGAAAACGGTCGCACAGCACTTTCACCCGATCGAGGATTTCCTGCTTGGAGGCGTCGAAATTCTTGATGGCGAGCGCAATCAGCTTCGCGATTTCTTCCACCTCCGGTACACCAAAGCCGCGCGTTGTGACTGCTGGCGTACCGATGCGAAGTCCGGACGTAATGGTCGGCGGCTGCGTGTCGAACGGAATGCCGTTCTTGTTACTCGTAATGTTCACTTCATCGAGCCGTTCCTGCAGATCTTTGCCGCTGACGCCCGATTTCGTGAGATCAAGCAGCATCAGATGCGTGTCGGTTCCGCCCGAGACGATATCGATTCCTTCGTTGATCAGCCCCTTGGCGAGCGCCGCTGCATTTTCCACAACATGCTGCTGATACGTTTTGAATTCCGGCTGCAGTGCCTCTTTGAAGGCAACCGCTTTCGCCGCAATAATATGCATCAGCGGGCCGCCCTGAAGCCCCGGGAAAACGGCTGAATCAATCTTTTTTCTGTATTCGTCGCGGCAGAGAATGATGCCGCCGCGCGGGCCGCGCAGCGTTTTGTGCGTCGTCGACGTAACGATGTCCGCATACGGCACGGGGTTTTCGTGCAAACCGGCCGCAACGAGACCGGCAATATGCGCCATGTCGACAAACAGATACGCGCCGACTTCGTCTGCAATTTCACGGAACCGCTTGAAATCAAGCTTGCGCGGATAAGCTGAGGCGCCAGCCACGATCATCTTGGGACGAACTTCTTTGGCACGTGCCAGCACGTCGTCATAATCAAGCTGCATGGTCTTTTCGTTAACTTCGTAGCTATGTGCTTCATAATACTTGCCGGAAATATTGATTTTCATTCCGTGCGTGAGATGACCGCCGTGCGCAAGATTCAGTCCCAAAATCCGATCGCCGGGCTGGAGCAGGGCAAAATAAACAGCAAGGTTGGCCGATGCGCCCGAATGCGGCTGCACATTGGCATGATCTGCACCGAACAGCTGCTTCAGGCGATCGATGGCCAGCTGTTCAGCCACATCAACAAATTCGCATCCGCCGTAATAGCGCCGTCCGGGATACCCTTCCGCGTACTTGTTGGTGAGCACCGATCCGGCGGCTTCAAGCACCGCCCGACTGACAAAGTTCTCGGAAGCGATCAGCTCCAGCTTTGTCTGCTGACGGTTCAGCTCATTCATCATGGCTTCGTAGATGTCCGGGTCTTGATTTTTGATTGATTGGTATAACATGAAATGCCTCCGTGCATTAAAGTATTACAAACTTCGGTATCCTACACATCGTATCACGAAAATTGCAGCCGCTCGCTTGTGATATGTTCCAAACCATATTGGACCAGTTCTTCGATATCAAGGCGG
The DNA here is from genome assembly GCA_012838355.1 of Clostridiaceae bacterium. Classification (GTDB taxonomy): domain Bacteria; phylum Bacillota; class Clostridia; order Saccharofermentanales; family DTU023; genus DUPJ01. The sequence continues at coordinate 36,254 of DUPJ01000082.1, read as the reverse complement.
CTTTCAGCATCATGCGCCGCTTTCAGAGACGGATGCGTTTTTGGATGTTTGGATACAAACACGGTGCAGCAGTCCGCGTAAGGGAGCACCGATGTTTCAAACGTCCCGATCAACCGCGCAATGCCCACGGTCTCATCCTTGTCGTTTCCGATCAGAGGGCGGAAGACCGGCATCCTGACCACCTCATCCGTCGTGACCAGCGCCTCCTGCGTCTGCGAGGCAACCTGCCCCAGGCTTTCACCCGTAATCAGAGATTTGCAGCGGCGGCTTTCAGCCAGCCGCTCGGCGATGCGCATCATCATCCGGCGCATCACGATCGTGATCATGTCTTCCGGGCAGAGACTTTGAATATCAAGCTGAATTTTCGTGAAATCAACGACATGCAGATCCATGTGCCCGGAAAAGCGGGTCAGAATCCGACCGAGTGCACGAACTTTTTCGAGCACCTCATCTCCGGTGTACGGATACGTATGGAAGTAGATGGATTCCAGCATCATGCCGCGGGACGCCATCTTGTAGCCGGCCACCGGACTGTCGATGCCGCCCGACAAGAGGAGCATGCCGCTGCCGCTCATGCCGACCGGAAGACCACGCGGTCCCGGCACCACTTCGTGGTAGAGGTAGAAGCGGTCACGGATTTCCAGATGCAGCGTCACATCCGGCTGGTGAACATCGACCGTGAGCCGCCCCGAAAATCGCTCCATAAGCCGTTGCCCGACTGTCGCTGAGATATCATAGGAACGAAGCGGAAATGCTTTGTCGACCCGTCGCGTCTCCACTTTGAAGGAACGGCTTTTTCCGTCCTCCATCAGCAGATCGAAGACGTCATCGGCAGCAGCCAGCAGATCGTTTGCATCACCGTCTGCCACGAAAACGGGCGACAGCGAAACGATGCCGAACACGTCTTTCAGCCCTTCGATCACGGCATCGCTCGTCCAGCCTTCCGGCACCTCTGCGAGAAATCGGCTCTGGTCTTTCCGGATCCACACCTTGCCCATATGCCGGAGGCGATATCGCATGTTCAGCATCAGACGGTCTTCAAATTTGTAACGGTTCAGCCCTTTCAGGGTAATCTCGCCGATGCGTGCGAGCACCAGCGGTCGGTCAGTCTCTGTCATCTTCATGTTCTTTCCAGTTCAATGGTTCATGTGTGCATTCCATAGCGATCGAGTGCCGCATGAATCGTGTCAGCAAGTCCCAGCACGTCTTCCGGCGTGTTGTCCGGACCAAAAGAGATGCGCACCGCTTGCCGCGCCGTTTCCTCCGGAATTCCCAGTGCCTTCAGCGCGCGGTTTTTGTGCCCGGCACCTGCTGAACAGGCGGCTCCGCGCCCAACCAAATAACCCTCGTCCGAAAGAATTCTGGCCATTGTCTCACCCATAAGCGGAAAGGCAATCGTGACGATATGAGCCAGCGCTGACGCGGGGGATATCAGTGTATACATTGTTTTCGTTTCCCGCAGTCGGGTCAGGAACGATTGTTTCAGCGATACTGCCGTTTCTTCATATGCAGCAAGCTGACTTGTCGCCCGTTTCAGGGCAAACGCCGCTGCAGCCAGAAGCGGTGCATTCTCCGTGCCGGAACGCAGACCTCTCTGCTGGCCGGCACCGCTGATCAGCGGACGCAGGCGCTCGCTCTGCTTGTGCAGGAGCAGGCCTAGTCCCATCGGTGCACCCCATTTATGACCTGAAACGGACAGAAAGTCGCAGCCGCTTCGATCGAAATCAAGCCGTATTTTTCCGGCTGCCTGCACGGCATCGACATGAATCACAGCGTGCGGACAGTGCGTATCACGCCAGACCGCTATCCGTTCGAGATCGGTCAGGGCTCCCGTTTCATTGCTGAGGTATATGACCGAAATCATGGTGGGCGGTTTGTCTGCGTCCAGCATCACCTTGTCGATATCGGGTCTGCCTTCACGATCCAGCGGAATATGGGAAATGGCGGCATCTTGTTCGGTATAGTGCGCTGCCGCAGCGATCACCGCCTTGTGCTCTCCTTCAGAGACAAGCAGGTGCGGCTCAAAACGGCGCGGCGTGATATATCCGCGCAGCGCCTGATTAATTGCTTCCGTGCCGCCTGACGTCACAATGATTCGCTCGGGTGATGTGCCGAGACACCCGGCAAGCATCGACAGACTCTCGTCAATCAGCGCACGCGCACGCTTCCCGGCCGCATGGGCCGACGAAGGATTGAAACTGTATTCGGCCAGCATATCGCAGTAATATGCCAAAACGGCCGGAGCAGGCGGTGAAGTGGCGGCATGATCAAGATAAACGGCCAACGCTTACGAAATCTCCAATTTGATCAGGTCGGGCCGCATGGCAGTGCGGATAAATTCGACAATACTGCCGTTGCGCGCGTAAAGCGACCCTTCGGCAATCAGGACAAACGAACGGCGCGGTATCTCAAGCTGCTGCGCCTCTTTGTTTTTGGCCGGCCGCGCCAGGATGGCGATATTGCCTTTAACCGGCAAAAAAGCGTATTTATTCGACTTGATGTCCACCATGCGCTTGCCGGCAGAGACGGCTTGAGCAAGATCGGGAAACAGCGGGACAGGAATGTAAGACGAGCACCAGCCGTGTGTTCTGCCTTCATATACGACAGGCCAGGCAGCGAGCCAATAACCCGGATGTTTCTTCCCCGTCAGTCCGAATATGGTGTCAAGCTCCGGCTCGGGGTCCACATGTTTAATGGACTTCAGTCCGATCTGTTCATAGCTGTTCAGGTTCAGAAAGGAGAAGGTCATCGGCGCAAAATGCGGAACGGAAAGACGTTCAGGTTCGCTCGTGACATACGTGCCTTTTCCCTTGTGGATTTCCAGCACACCATCCGACACCAGCTCGGCGATAGCCTGGCGTACAGTTGGTCTGCTCAAATCCAGCTCTTCGCAAAATTGCAGCTCCGACGGTATGCGGTCGCCCTGCTCATACGTTCCGTCCGAAATGCGTTCGACGATGAGCTCCCGAAGCTGGGCATAGAGCGGAATGCTCGAGTGTTTATCTAGTTTCATGGGAAAATCCCCTTTCACGTCGATGTCAGTACATCATATCCAAAGGAGCGCATCATGGCAACCGCCTGCACTGGTTATGACAAGCATACAGCCTTGATCAGTCGTGCAAAAAGCTGCGCCGGTGCAGCGGCGTCAGGCCATGCCGGCGAATCGCCTCGAAATGATTGGCGGTACCGTATCCCTTGTGTCTGGCAAAACCGTATTCCGGGTATTCGCGGTCGTAGAGGCACATCAGGCGGTCACGCGTGACCTTTGCGACGATGGATGCTGCCGCGATTGCGTTGACCATTGTGTCACCCTTGACGACCGATCGCTGCGGACAGGTGAGGCCATGTAATGTCATGGCGTCACAAAGTGTGTAATCAACTGTTGGCAGTTTGTTAACCGCCAGCTGCATGGCGACGCGCGTCGCCTCGAGAATATTCATGCGGTCAATATCGGCCGCCTGTACTTGGGCAATTGCAACCTGACAAGTATCCAAAATAATGTCATACAGTACTTCGCGGCGTGCCGGCGTCACCTGTTTCGAGTCGTTGATGCCATAAATCGGCTTTTCGCACAACACCACGGCCGCCGCAACGACCGGTCCGGCCAGGGGGCCCCTGCCCGCTTCATCGATGCCCGCAATGTGCCAATAGCCCAACTCGTGCAGTTCAGCCTCAAGCTGTGACATGGCGGTCCAGCGTGCCCTGTCTTTCTCAGTTAGTCTCACGCGGGATGCTCCAGTGAAATGCGCCCCAGCCGGCCGCTGCGGAAATCGTCAAGCAGGCGCCTTGCCGCCCGTTCCGTATCCGGTTCACCGCCTGCCATGACAAGCCCCTGACTTGTTGCCAGCGCCGCCGCATTCTGCACATCCTGCCCGTACTTCGCGCTGATCACGGCGGGATAGCGTTTCGCGACGATCTGCAGCGTCCAGTCGGCAATATCGGCCAGCGGAAGCAGATGGTCCGGTATGGCTCCCGTGGCCGCGAGTGCGAACTGTTCTTCAGTCGTTTCCAGTTTCGGCCAAAGCACGCCCGGCGTATCCAGAAGTTCCAGATTCTTTCCGGCCCGAAGCCATACCAGCTGTCTCGTGATTCCCGGCTTATTCTCCGTTTTCAGGCTGCTTCTGCCGGAAAGGCGGTTGATCAGCGTCGATTTTCCACTGTTCGGGATGCCAGTAATCATCAGGCGGAGTGCGCGCGTCACATATCCCCTGGCTTTAGCCCGTTCAAGGCGCTCGCGATTGGCTGTCGACACGGCCTTGCGCACGCGTTCGATATCTTTCGGATCGTGCAGATTGGTGGCGAGTGCCAGCACACCCTGCTGTCCGCTGGCCCGGATCCATGCGTCTGTCACGGAAGGATCGCTCAAATCCGCTTTATTCAAAAGCAGCAGACGGTCCTTATGGGCGGTCAGCTCCGCAAGTTCGGGATTTCGGGTTGAAGAGGCTGCGCGTGAATCGCAGACTTCGATGACAAAATCAACGCGTTTCAGCGCGTCACGCATTTGTCGGTACGTTTTCTCCATGTGTCCCGGATACCAGTTAATCGACATGCGCTCATTGTATCGCATCCGCGGTCCGGGCGTTTCAAGACATGAAAAAAGCGGCCGCAGCCGCTTGTTTCTCGTGTTTCTCAGTTCTTGGGGCGAAGTTTTTCTTTGACCCTCGCTCGTTTGCCTACGCGGTCGCGCAGGTAGAACAATTTCGCACGGCGGACCCGGCCTTTGCGCACGATCTCGATTCTGACGATTTTCGGCGAGTGCACGGGCAGTACGCGTTCGACACCAACACCGTACGACAGACGGCGAACGGTAATCGTTTCATTGACACCGACGCCTTTTCGGCCGATGACGGTGCCTTCAAAGATCTGGACACGTTCGCGCGTGCCTTCTTTGATTTTGAGATGAACTTTGACGTGATCGCCAATTTCCACCTGCTCGTGAGCATCGCGCAGAAATTCGCTTTCAACCGCTTTTACCAGTAAGTTCATATTGCGTTCCTCCTTCCTTTGTCAGGCGTTCTTGCACGCAATTGCAGCGGACCACCCTTTTTGCCGACGCTAAGAATAGCAGAGCCGGCAGGCAAATGCAAGCCGGTCAAAGCATTGATTTCAAGCGTTTTACGCGGTCTCTCGTCCGCTCATCTCGGGCCGCTTCTGCGTCGAGAAAATCGGGATGCGCAGCAAGAAAATCACGGACGAAGCCCATTTCGTTACCGGCATAGGCCGAGAGGGCCGTCACTTGATCCGCATTGATTTTGCCAAGCGCTTCTGCTTTTTGAAAGAGGGCTGTGTCAATCGAAACCAGAGTGCTCGCCTTTACGCCAAGCCCGGCCAGTATGCCGATGCCGCCCTGCCCCCGATCCACCCCCGCAATCGTATGCTTCAGGTGCAGTCCGCGAGCCTGCAGGGCCGGCAGCCAGGCGCGTTCATACGATGATGCCTTGGTGATCAGGTCAGCGACATGAAGCACACTGCCGGATCCCGGGATCTCACTTTCGGCTTCGCTTTCCGCGCCGGCAGCCAGGCGGATTTCACCGTCCTTGAATATGTAAAGGTGCGGCCGCTCCAGCCGGCGTGCCACTTCGATGGAAAAAAAGAAGTCGCGGCGTTCTCCGCCGGATACAAAATCCCATGTGCCGCCACGAGTCAATGCGACCATGCGGTCGATCACTGTGCGGTACGTTTCGTTCGATTCATACTGAGCGCGAGTGAAAAACCCGATTCGGCGGGCAATCTCCGATCGATTTTCCAATTGGCACGCTTCCTCGATCTCGGCAAGCAGACGATCTGCTTCCGCTTTCGATCCGAAGAGATAGTGCGTGTTGATATAATATGGACCGAACAGACCGGACGTATACCAGAACGGCTGCCCGGCCGGTGCGGCGACAAACGCCTGCGTACTAAACAGCAAATCCGTCATATCATGCTTCATCTGGCTCCCTCCTGCCATGGCTGCACCGCGCCCGTCAAAGCGGCCATGGCCTCTGCACCAAGCTCAGTCAGCAGTCCTGGCAGCGCATCAAGTATATCCGGCATGGCGTAAGGATCGATGAGATTCGCCGTTCCGATCTGAACAGCCGACGCTCCGGCCAGCATCATTTCGATCACCCCTTCCGCCGTGTGAATGCCGCCGATTCCAACCACCGGGATACGAACAGCCTGACTGCACTCATGCACCATGCGCAGTGCAACCGGAAACACACCCGGTCCTGAATACCCCCCCGTGTTGTTCTTTATGACGGGGCGTCTGGTGCGGATATCGATCCGCATGCCAAGCAGCGTGTTGATCAGCGAGATGGCGTCGGCTCCGCCGGCTTCTGCCGCCTTGGCCATGTCGCCGATATGGGTCACATTCGGCGTCAGTTTGACCCAGACAGGCACATCGGCGACGCGCTTGCAGGCACGCGTAACAGCTTCAATCAGGTCAGGCTCCGAACCGATGGCCATACAGCCGGTTTTGACGTTGGGACAGGACAGATTCAATTCTACCGCCGAAATGCCGCTGCCGACCAGATTATCGGTCAAAACCACGTAGTCGGACAGATCCCGGCCGGCGATATTGACAACGACGGGGACATGCTGCTTCAGAAGCCACGGCAGTTCGTCCCGCAACACCGAGTCAATTCCGGGATTTTGCAGGCCGACAGCGTTCAGCATGCCGCCTGCTGTTTCAGCAATACGGTGAGGCGGATTGCCGATCCGGGGTTCTCTTGTAACGGCTTTCGTCACAATGCCGCCCAGGCGGTCCAGCCGATAGAATTCGCTCATTTCACGCCCGAATCCGTACGTTCCGGAGGCAGCGAGCAAGGGGTTATCAAATACCAGCGATCCAACCCTGACACGCATGTCGATCATGACAATGCCTCCCAGGCGATCAGCCTTCTGTCAAAGACAGGACCTTCCACGCAGCAGCGGTCATAATCGAGCGCCCCCGCTTTCAGTACCGGCACGGCACACCCTCTGCAGATGCCAAAGCCGCAGCCCATGCGTGCTTCAAACGAGCATTCGGCGGCGACATCATGAGTTTCACACCACCGGTTGACGGCGCGAAGCATGGGAATCGGGCCGCAGGCAAACACACGCGTGCGTTCAGTCCGGCCATGGCCGAGATACAACGCGTCAAGGGCATCGACCGCCGTGCCGCTGACGTCCCCGCCGCCACTTTCACACGCGGTCAGATACTGATCCGATACGTCCGAGAAATCCTCTTGCAGCAGCGCCTGCTGCAGCGTGCGGAAACCGCACCCGGCGAACGTTTCCACCCCGCGTGATCGCAGAACATGGAGCAAAAACAACAGGGGAAAGATACCGGTTCCGCCGCCGATGACGTAGGCACGGTTCACATTGTCCAAAGAAAACCCATGACCAAAGGGGCCGAGCAGACGGATCGCACTGCCCTGCTCAAGATCGAGCAGGGCGCCGGTGCCGATGCCAACCTTTTTGATCCCGACGGTCACCATGCCGGCATCCGGATCAGTCAGGGCGACCCCGAACGGACGGTTCAGCATCTGTCCGGCCGCGAGCAGGACAAACTGACCCGGCTGAGCCAGTCTGGCTGCCTCCGGAGCGTTCAGCCTAAGCAGCGCATTTTCGCTGTCGAGCCACTCGATGCCGGTGACGTGCGCTGTCTCCTTCAAGCGTGCATTCATGGTCATGAATCGACTTTGCCGGCTTTAGCCAGCGCCGCGTTCAGATCGTCCCGCATGGCACTGACAGCCGCCCGCGTGGCGGTGACAAACTGGTCTGCTGTCGAGGCCTTCGCCTTTCGGTACGCCAGCATGAGAGAGCGCGAGGCATTGACAACGGCACCACCGCCCTTTTCATCAAACAGACGCGCGGCATCGTCTGCCGTCCCTCCCTGAGCGCCGTAGCCTGGCACGAGGATGAACGCGTGCGGCAGACGCCGGCGCAGCGCATCAGCCTGTTTCGGCCATGTCGCGCCCACCACGGCACCGAGCGGCGCGTATCCGTCTGCACCGACAAAAGGCTTGCCCCAGCCGGTGACAAGGTCAGCTACCGCCTCATAGACAGGCCTTTTGTCCTGCAGGATCAGATCCTGCAGGTCGCCAGCCGACGGATTGGACGTGCGCACCAGCGCAAACAGTCCTTTGCCGTTGGCATGAGCGGCCTCGAGAAACGGGGTCATGCCGTCGCTGCCGAGATACGGATTGACGGTGAGAGCATCACAGAAGGGGGCAAATCCCCCTTCCAGATAGGCATGGGCATAGCGGGCAGCGGTGCTGCCGATATCGTTTCGCTTTCCGTCAACAATCACGATCAGTCCCTTGCCGGCGGCATAGCGGATCGTTTCCAGAAATGCGTCAAAGCCGTCGCAGCCAAGCGCTTCGTAGTATGCGAGCTGTGGTTTTACAGCCGCAATCAGGTCATGGGTGCAGTCGATCAGCATTTTGTTGAATGCCAGAATGCGTCTGGCCGGATCGGACTCGGCCGACACATAGTCAGGTACGTAATCCGGCATCGGATCGAGTCCGAGCACGCTCGGATTGTGCGTACGTCGGACGGCGGCCTGCAAGCGTTCTGTAAAGCTCATGCATTCACTCCTTTGCTTCGAAGGCAATCTTGCCGCCGACGATCGTATAGCGTGTTCTGCCGGACACGGTTCTGCCGTGAAACGGCGTGTTTTTGGCTTTCGAGACCTGATGGAACCGGTCAACAGTGTATGTTTCGGTCAGATTGAATATCGACAAATCGGCCGGCGCTCCGACTCTGATCACGCCGCGGTCCAGCCGCAGCAGGTCTGCCGGTGCCTGTGTCAGCGCATGGACAACGCGTGTCAGCGGGACATTGTGTTTTTGCACCAGTTCTGAATAAGACAGGCCGAACAGCGTTTCCAGACCGGTCATGCCGTTTTTGGCAAGTGCAAACTCGATATCCTTGTCGTCCGCGTGATGCGGTGCATGGTCTGAAACGATCAAATCCAGAGTCCCGTCGCGCACACCTTCGATCACGGCATCCCGGTCAGCGGGAGTACGCAGAGGCGGGTTGCAGCGAGCCAGCGTGTTGTAGCCTCTGCAGGCATCCTCGGTCAGGGTAAAATAGTGCGGACATGTTTCCGCCGTCACGCAAACGCCTCTTTCCTTGGCCGCGCGAATCAGCGCTACGGCGCCTTTCGTGCTGACATGGGCGATATGGACCGGCAGTTCAAGATAGTCAGCCAAAAAGATGTCGCGAGCGACCAGCATATCCTCGGCTATGTCGGGAATGCCCGCGACGCCCATTTCCATCGAGGCAATGCCTTCGTTCATGACGCCGTTTCGCATCGACGGTTCTTCACAGTGATCGATTACCACCATGTCATAATCATCGGCATAGCGCATTGCCTTTTTCATCAGCTCAGCCGTGGCCACCGGATTCCCGTCATCGCTGATCGCGACAATGCCGGCTTCCTTCATCAGTCCAATTTCAGCCAGTTCTTGGCCCTGCAGGCCTTTCGATACGGCACCGATCGGGAACACATTCACAACAGCCTTTTTCTCCGCTTTGTCTTTGATGTAGCGTATCACCGTCGCATTGTCACACACCGGCCATGTGTTCGGCATACAGGCAACCGAGGTGATCCCGCCTGCAGCTGCTGCCTTGGTGCCCGTCTCGATATCTTCTTTGTATTCGGCACCCGGATCCCTCAGATGCACATGCGCGTCAATAAGACCCGGCAGAACGGTCAAGCCGGCTGCATCGATCTCTCGCTCGAACGGACCGTCAAACGGCTCGCTGAAGCGGTCATCGCGAATAAAAAGCGTGGTCGGCTCATGCACGCCGAAACCGTCTGTGACGGTTGCATTCACAATTTTGATATTCATACACGATTCCTCCTCAGGTTCAGCAGATACAGCACCGCCATGCGGACTGCGACGCCGTTTTTAACCTGCTCGGAGATCACGGAGCGGTCGCTCTCGTACAGTTCCGACGAGATTTCAACACCGCGATTCGCAGGTCCCGGGTGCATCACAATCGCATGCTCCTTGGCAAGTTCGCGCCGTTTTGCATTCAGACCATAAAAATGACTGTACTCGTCAATCGACGGAAACAGCGCCGCTTTCTGACGTTCCAGCTGGATGCGCAGGCCCATGATGACATCTGCACCTTCAAGCGCTTCTTCGACATGCTTCGTATAGCGTGCACCGGTATCCTTAATGCGGACAGGCATCAGCGTGGCCGGTCCGGAGCAGTGTACGTGTGCGCCCATCTTTGTCAGGGCGAGCAGATTGGAGCGAAAAACCCGGCTGTGCAGGCAGTCTCCGACAATTGCCACTTTGAGCCCTTCGACCTGACCCAGTGCCTCGCGCATCGTGAAGAGATCGAGCAGGGCCTGAGTCGGGTGTTCGTGCATGCCGTCCCCGGCATTGACGACCGACGCCCTGACGCGGTTCGCCAGAAAATCCGGTGCACCCGACTGGCCATGCCTCATGATGAGAAAGTCGGTCGACATCATGTCGAGTGTGACCGCTGTATCGAGCAGCGTCTCCCCTTTATTGACCGATGAACTTGAGGTCGAAATGTTCGCCGTCGAACCGCCCATGAATTTCGCGGCCATCTCGAATGACATCCGCGTGCGCGTTGAATTTTCGTAAAACAGCGTCACGATCGATTTGCCCTGGAGATGTGACGTCTTCTTGGTCGGCGCATCCAGAACTTTCTTCATGACGGCGGCCGTGTCGAGAATCAGTGAGATCTCCTCGGGATCAAGGTGCCAGATGCCCAATAAATCCTTGTGCTTCAAATACTCCATCGTAATCCTTTCATAAAAAAACCCACGTCAGCGGGCAATTATGGTCCATAGAGAAGAACGTCATCTTGTTCATCAATTTCTTCGATCTCGACCTCGATCCGCTCCTGCCTGGATGTCGGTACATTCTTGCCGATGAAGTCAGGACGGATCGGCAATTCCCGGTGCCCCCGGTCGATCAGGACGGCAAGCTGGATCTGCTTGGGTCTGCCCATGTCGAACAAAGCATCGATCGCCGCCCGCACAGTGCGTCCAGTGAACAAGACGTCGTCGACCAGTACGATGGTGGTCTCCGGCATATTGCACTGGACGTCCGATCCGCGCACGACCGGGTTGTCAGCGAGCAGGGACAAATCGTCGCGATAAAACGTGATGTCGAGTGTGCCGACGCCAACCTGTTTGCCTTCGATCTGGAATATTTCAGCCGCAATGCGTTCGGCCAGCGGCACGCCTCGACGGTGGATGCCGACGAGATATACATCATCGACCCCTTTGTTCCGCTCAATGATTTCGTGCGCGATGCGTGTCAGTACTCGTGCCATCGCCTGTTTGTCGAGCAAATTTGCTTTAACCTGCATGATCACCGCTTTCCGTCAGCACCAGGTCGCTTGCGGCGGCATAAAAAAACCTTCGCATCGCGAAGGGTGTAACGGCAGACAAGTGCCTGCCACGACTGTCCACCCTTCCGGCCTCTCCGGACCGCTTAAAGGAGCTGACTCATTTATCAGGGACAAGCATACAAGCATTTGACGCATCTGTAAAGCGGATTTTTCAGTTCAGGCGAATCCAGCCATTTTTTGCAAAAAGATAAATGCGCACGTCATCAAGCCGAGTTTCCGTGTAGAGCGAAAAGCCCGGAATCACCGTGCGGTCATCAACGGCATCATCTTCATACACGGGAAATGCCTCGTACGCGCCGTCCGAAGCGGCAACAATCACACGCGTGAACGGGTACGGCAATGTGTCCAGACGCGCTTGCGTGTGATAAAAGCCAAATGCTTCCCGCGACTCAACCTGAATCGTCAGGTCGATTGCATCGGCCGCGTCCGGTTCCGCGACTGCCGGTGCCGGCATGATGGGTGTGGCCTGCAGCCACCAGTCGAGATTTCGCTCAGCGATCTCCAAAATCACGGCATCGGGTTTTATCTCCTTCACAAGCCGATAGTCAGGGCGATCCTGACGCAGATACGTCACGTCGCCCACAGATGCCGAGATGTAAGGGATGAGAGCATTTGCAAAACTGTCGCGAAACATGAGCAGGGAGCCCGTTCGCTCGCGCTGCCGCGTCTCGATCGTGATGTCTTCCAGCGTGCGCAGGGGGCGCAGCGAGACATATCGCGGTTCAAAGTCCTGCGGCTCGTAATTGACATCAAGCGTGACGCGGTCAGGGTAATACATCGTGGCGAGGTCACCTTGAAAATCCAGTGTCTCCCTGAACGGTTCGGACAGTGGGAGCGGATCCATCTGAACGGCTCGCATGATCGCCCGATAGGCCTCCATGGCCCCCACATTGTTCCAGTGCGAATCAAGCCGGTGATAAATCGTGACGGGACTATCTTCCGCCAGCGTCCGGAGCGGCGCAAAGAGATCAATCAGCGGCAGGTCGCCGACCGTCTGCAGGAGGCGTTCGGCGTTTGAAAGAGCTGATACAGGCCGGATGGCAAAAGGGAGTCTGTCGGGGTAGATGCTCGCCTTGTTCGGTGCCGGCATCACGTGGAACGTGCTGCCCGCGTTTTTTACGAAGGCAGCCTGAAGGGTGAGGCTCGTATGGATTCTGGCCAATTCAAGATCACTGATGGACGGCACCTTCAGCATGTCATTCAGCGTCTCACGGAAAAAAAGATAGCCGTCTCTGCCCCAGATCACCTGAGGATTGGTTGAGGAAGCCGCCAGATGTCCGGTCAAATAATTATAGCGGGAGACAAGCCAGCTGTTCAGGGGGAAAGACTTCGACCAGTAGGCGTCGAATTCTGTTGCAGCATCTTCGTTGAACGATCCGTCGATCATGATCTTAGGCAATTTCGGGCGCGCCTCAGAGACAAAGCGGGGACTGTCAATGCCGACTATCCAGAAAATAAGCGGCAGGAAGGCGGAAACCAGGAAAAAAAGTGCAAACGCACCTTTCAGGCGTTTCTCTCCCGGACTGGCGTTTTCGTTCTGATTTGCCATCACACTCCGCATCGCTAGAACCTGAAGTAGATGAACGGGTTATACGTGGCCGTCGCAAGCGACAGAACGCATAGCAGCCAGAGCGCGGTGCTTCCGGCCAGACGAACGGCAAGCGGAGCACGCAGACGTTTCAGGAGAGGGCCGCTGCCCGCAATGCCTGCAAGCAGAAGCAGGATCGACCAGGGGGTGAAAAAACCCTGCAGCGCTGCCTGATTTGCGACCGTCAGCGCAGAAAAGTCGACCAGACCCTTGAATACGGCCATGCTCTGAGCCAGCGTCTCTGCGCGAAAAATGACAAATCCGACCCCCACGGTGAGCAGCGTATAAGCATGCCGCAGCAGGCGCGGCCAGCGCTCCACATGGAGCACGAAGCTTTCCAGCAGCAGGAATAAGCCGTGAAATAGTCCCCAGATGACGAACGTCCAGGCGGCCCCATGCCAAAGTCCGGTCAAAAAGAAGACAATGAAGCGGTTCAGCACCGTGCGCATCTTCCCTTTCCGGTTGCCGCCCAGCGGAATGTAGACATAGTCCCTGAACCATGAACTGAGCGAAATATGCCAGCGCCGCCAGAATGACTGCATGCTGCCGGCCGTATACGGATAATTGAAATTTTCCTTGAAGTGAAACCCGAACATCGCACCAAGGCCAATGGCCATGTCCGAATAGCCGGAAAAATCAAAGTAGATCTGGAGCATGTAAGCGAACATGACAAGCCAGGCCGCAGCGGTACCGAATGATGCTTGCGCATAAAGGTCGTCAACGATAACGGCAGCCGTGTTGGCAACCAGGAGTTTTTTGGCAAGTCCCGCAACGAACCGGGCGGCGCCGTCCGCCAAGTTGTCCACCGTCATCCGGCGGTTTTCAATCTGCGTTTCAATGTCCTTGTAGACGACGATCGGTCCTGCGATCAGCTGCGGGAAAAAGGCAATGTACAAGAGCAGGTTGAAATAGTTTTTCTGTGCCTCCGTGCGTTTCCGGTAGACATCGATCACATAGCTGAGCGTCTGGAAAGTATAAAATGAAATGCCGATCGGGAGCATGAGATCCGGTACCGGGATACGGCTGCCGAGGAGTGCATTCACGTTTTCAATAAAGAAGCCGCTGTACTTGAAGACTGCGAGCATCCCGATGTTGAAAGTGACAGCCAGCGCCAGCCGCGTGCGCGTCGTCATGTGCAGCGCCAGAAAATAATTGACGATGCTTGCCAGCAGCATTACAAAAATATAAAGCGGCTCACCCCACGCATAGAAGACGAGACTTGCAAACACCAGAAAACGATTTTGCCAGGCAAACGGCAGCAGACGCGTCACAAGGTAAACGACCGGCAAAAAAAGAAATACGAATGTCGCCGAACTGAAAACCATAGTCTGCGGCGGCCCTTAAGGCGTTGTCAACGGTGTCGATTCGGACAAAGCGTTACTGGGGGCAACATACACGTAAACAGAGTACGGTGCCGCAGGCATCACGATTTTTTCCTGAGGCGCTCCGAAATCGAGCGCTTCGCCTGTCTGTTCATTGAGCGACGTGATCGTCCTCATGATCTGCAGGATGCCGTCCGCGCCCGTGTCGGGCACACGCTGGCCGTCCAATGCAGGATCTGACGTTTCGACCATTGCGGTGCCGGCCGAAGCCGGAATCGAAGCCATCTCGATAATCGTCTGTCCGACCAGCACGATCTGATCAACCTTGACCGTCACCACCTGATTATCTTCAACCAGCAGATCCCGGGAAGGCTGCCGCACACCATTTTCATAACGGTGCGTCCACTGATCGCGTGTGACGCCGTTGACGCCCGCGACGCTGACGATCTGATTCGGATAAATGGAGGCCGGATCGGGATTAAGGCGATAGTACGTCTGATACGGAATCGTCTGTTCGTCAAGGTAGACGGTACGGCTTTCGGTTGACGTGGACGGACGCGGCGACGGTCCGGTTCGGTACAGGTAAATGCCGCCGCTGATGTAGTCCTGCAGCGCACTTTCCTTCACCATGTAGACATTGAATCCCGTGTCGAGTACATAGTCGCCGACGAGCGCCCACGAATGACGCCCTTCGTACTCAATATTGTAGGTGGCGTTGATGCCGGCACGGCGCAGCAGCGCCACCTGCGTAAATGCACGTGTGTAGCAGTTTCCCCGCCGGTAGCGCAAGCCGGCTTCAGCCCCGGTCAGGTAAACGGACGATGCCGGTGAACTGTATGTGATCTGACGTCTGACCCAGTTGAAAACAGCTGACATGATTTCACTGTCCGTCATACTGCCGTTGATCAGCTGCAATAAAATCGTATCGGCCAGACGGTCAACCGTTTCGCTGCCCGATGTACCGCGGGGCGCATAGGGCGGCACCGTTGCGGCGGGCACCGTTGTGCCGGCCGTGACGGTCGGCTTGGCAGTCGCCTGTGATTTGACTGTCACTGGCTCTGGCGGGAGGCGATCGCTCACGGCGGCCTTCTTTGTCACCAGATCCGTGACAGAGGCGGCACTTGATTCAACGCTGGGGCGATTTCGCGTCAAGCTCTGCGTGACGGATGGTTCGGCTTCACTTTCTTCGGAGTGTTCTGCTTCTCGGGCCGTCGTTGCTGCCGCTTCCGCAGCTGAACTGCCGGTTTGAACTGACTCATGAAACCAGGTGCGTTCGTCGGCAAAGCCAGGCTGGGTACAGCCTGTCAGGAAGAGGATGCCGGCGAGCCACAATAAAAGGATCGTTCTCGGCTTTTTAACCATCGTCAGTCTCCTTGGAGAGCACGTCAAACGCTGCCCGCCAGTCTTCTTCACTGAGCCGTCTCAGCCCGTCAAGATCGGGACGGCGCCTGATGGTCGTCTCAATCTGTCTGGCTTTGCGCCAGGCAGCAATCTTTGCAGCATGACCGGACAGGAGTACAGGCGGCACCGCCCGTTCCTGCCATACCGCAGGTCTCGTGTACTGCGGTTCAGCCAGAAGTCCGGCACCGTGCGACTCGTCTTCAAAAGCATCAGCGCTCGGCAATACGCCCGGCAGCCGTCTGGCCACCGCATCCATGAGAACGAGTGCCGGCAATTCACCGCCCGTCAGGACATAGTCGCCGATCGATACTTCAACCGCCTGAGTCGCCTCCAAAAAACGCTCGTCAACGCCTTCATAATGACCGCAGACGAGCATAACATGCGATTTGCCGGCCAATGATTCAACCATCTGCTGATCCAGCTTCCGGCCTCGCGGTGACAGATAGATCACGTGGCACGGCATCTCGCTGTATTTGGCACACTGCGCCTTGGCAGCTTGATACAGCGGTTCTGCCATCAGGAGCATCCCGGTTCCGCCGCCGTAAATCTGGTCGTCAACCTTGCCGTAGTCATTCACAGCAAAATCGCGAATGTTGACGACATCAAGCTCAAAACGCGATTCAGCCAGCGCCCGCCCGAGGATGCTGACGCCGGCCGCATTTCGAATCATGTCCGGGAATAATGTCAGCACTGAAAAGATCATGGTTTCGGGCCGCGGTACAGCTCCAGAAGACCGTCGGGAAGCCGCACGGTAAGGCGCTTTTTCTCAGTCTCCACCTGCAGCAGAAAGGCACCGACGGCCGGCAGATACAGATCCGCCTCGCCATCTTTTGCAATCACCAGCAGGTCTTGCGCCGGACCATAGCGAATGTCGCTGACCTTGCCAAGCCGATCACCTGTCGCCTCATGCCACACCTCGAGTCCCAGCAGATCCGCGAGAAACCAGGTGCCTTCTGCAGGCGGTTCCACGGCATCCCGATCGACATAAAGGATCTGTCCCCGCAAGCCCTCTGCCTGTTCCCGCGTAGCGATGCCTTCCAGCCTCACGAGCATGAACTTGCCTGCATCTCTCACGGCCACCATGTCGTACGCCGTGTCGTTGCCGGCGTAACAACGCACAGGCAGGGGCAAAGCGGCGTGCTTGCCGCCAAGCGGGAAGCACTTCAGCTCGCCCTTGAGCCCGTGAGCCGCAGACACACTCAACAGTGCAAAGCGTTCAATCATTCGCCGATATTAATGGTGACGCGCCGCCTCTCCTGAAAAGCCTTCGCTTTCATGATCACGCGGATGGCGGTCGCTCGCTTGCCGCCCTTCCCGATGACGCGCCCCATGTCTTCCTGGGCCAGACGCAGATTCAATATGGTCTGATTGCCCCGCCGCTGTTCGGTGATCTCCATCTGATCCTTATGGTCAACGAGCGGAGACACAATCGTTTCAAGCAGGTCTTTCATGACTCAAGAATGCCGTTCTTCTTAAGAAGCGAACGCACCGTATCAGTAGGCTGCGCGCCCTTTTTCATCCAGTCCTTGACCTTGTCGGCATCAACCGTGAATACACTCGGGTCGGCGAGCGGATTGTAATGTCCGATCTCTTCGATAAAACGTCCGTCTCGCGGCGAGCGGGCGTCTGCCACGACCACGCGATAGTACGGTTGCTTTTTGGCGCCAATGCGCTTCAATCTGATTTTTACTGCCATGTTTTCCTCCGTCGGCTGACCTGTTTGCAGCCGTCTTTTATTGGTTCTCGTGAACCGGAATTATGCGGCTTTGCCGCTAATACCCATTGCTTTCAGGACAAGCGCGCCCAATCACATTGTCGGCGCTATATGCCGAGCCCCAGTTTCTTCAGAAGATGCTTCCCTTTTCCCTTGCCGCTGAACTGCTTCATCATTTTTTGCATTTGCTCGAACTGTCGAATCACCTGATTGACATCCGACACCTGTGTGCCGGATCCCTGTGCGATTCGTTTTCGGCGGCTTGCATTCAGCAGGCGATGGTTGTTGCGTTCCTTCTTCGTCATCGACTGGATGACGGCGCGAAAACGATCGAACTGCTGCTCATCGATTGCGCCATCCGGCAGCCGGTTCGACATGCCGGGAATCATGCCGAGCATATCCTGCATGGATCCCATTTTCTTCATCTGGCCGAGCTGCTGCAGCATATCCTCCAGCGTGAAATCGTTCCGTCTCAGACGGTCATAGGCACGCTTTGCTTCTTCTTCATCAATCGATTCGGCCGCCCGCTCGATCAGCGTCATCACATCGCCCATGCCGAGTATGCGCGACGCCAGCCGTTCCGGATAAAATGCTTCAAAGTCGCTGACCCGTTCACCCGTCGCAATCAGCTTGATCGGAATACCGGTCATTTTGCGGATTGACAGGGCGGCCCCGCCTCGCGCGTCACCGTCCAGTTTTGTCATGATGAAGCCGTCGATGGCAATGGCTTCATTGAATGCCAGTGCAACATTAACAGCTTCCTGTCCGATCATGGCATCGACAATCAGGAGACGCTCCGTTGGCCTGACGGCTTCGCCGATCGCTTTCAGTTCATCCATCATGACTTCGTCAATGGTGGTTCGGCCGGCCGTATCGACAATCAGCGTGTCACAGAGCAGATAGCGGCCCCGTTCCACGGCTTCTCTGGCAATCGTTACCGCGTCCGGCTCTTCGGGGCGAATGTAGCATGGCACATCAATTTGCTCGGCCAAAACCGCAAGCTGCTTTGCCGCCGCCGGCCGGTGCACGTCAACGGAGGTCACAATCGGTTTTTTGCCCTGCTTCTTCAGCATGTGGGCAAGCTTGGCCGCGGTCGTCGTCTTGCCGGCCCCCTGCAGTCCGTACAGCATAATGACGGTAAATCCGGTCGGTGACACGTTCAGTTTGCTTTCACTTTCACCGAGAATCTCCACCAGTTTGTCGTTGACAAACTTGATGACCATCTGTCCGGGCGTCAGGCTCTTCATCACCGCTTCGCCCCGGGCCTGTTCACTGACGTCGGCGACAAATTCCTTCACCACCTGGTAATTGACATCGGCCTCGAGAAGCGCCAGACGAATCTCGCGCATCATGTCCTTTATATCCTGCTCCGTCAGCCGGCTCTTTCCGCGCAGCCGCTCGGTAATATCACTCAGTTTTGAGGTCAGTCCTTCTAATATGGCCACTTCAGTTTTCCCCCAATTGTCGCCCGATGTCGTCGAGAAGCGACAGTGCTTTTGTCGTTTGCCCCATCTGCAAATGGGATTTCAATAACGAGATATGCTTATGCATCCACGCCTCGCGCTCGCTCAGTTTCAGCACAGATTCATAGCGATCAAGCAGGCGCCGCTGCCGCTGCAGTGCACCGGAAACCGCCTGTCTGCTCAAATCTCTGGTCTGTGCGATTTCCGCGAGTGATAAGTCCTCGTCGTAATACAGCTGCATCAGCTGACGCCCGTCCTCGCTCAGGAGCGGGCCGTAAATCGACAGAAGCGAGCCGTAACGCGCGAGCAGTTGTTCCCTCGTAGCAGACATCTGGGTCACAATAGCAGGTCAGGATCATCGTGTCAATCTATTTTGTTGACACTTCATTCGTCACTTCATTCGTCTGAATATGCAGCGCTGCACATAATATCCACTATTTGCATTGGTATTTATTGACGGACAATGTTAACATTGTCTATCAGCAAAGCTGTTGGAAAGGAGTGAGAGCATGCTAGTTACCAAACAGGCACCGGTTTTTACCGGCACCGCTTTTCACGAAGGAAAAATCAAAAGTGTTTCATTGGAAGATTACAAGGGCAAGTGGGTTGTCCTCTGTTTTTACCCCGGTGATTTCACATTCGTCTGACCGACGGAGATTTCACACATAGCCGTGGGCTATGACGAATTGAAGAAACTGAACGTGGAAGTTCTCTCAGTCAGCACAGACAGTGTTTACTCACACAAGATCTGGAATGAAACAGAGCTCAGCAAAATGGTTGGCCACGATATCCCCTTCCCGATGATCTCGGATCAGGGCGGAGCGATCGGCACGCTGTACGAAGTGTACGATGAAGACGGCGGCGTCAACATTCGCGGCCGATTCCTGATCGATCCGGAAGGCGTCATTCAGGCACAGGAAGTGCTGAGTCCTCCCGTCGGGAGAAACCCGGACGAACTGGTAAGACAGATCAAGGCCTATCAGCACCATCAGGCGACCGGAGAGGTCATGCCTTCAGGCTGGACGCCGGGCGGACAGACCCTTAAGCCTTCCGCCGAACTGGCAGGCAATGTCTGGAAAGAATGGAAACCGCCCGTCAAGTAATCGATTTTTCGCAAGCACGAGCGAACAGACTTGAGCATTGAGCCCCGTTTTGCAATAGGACGGGGCTTTTTGCTGCCGGCTTATTTTGCCTGCTCTGAATACCGCTGCAGCCGTTTTTTCAGGAAATACGCTTGCTGCCAGAGATAGCGGCGCCGTTTCAGGGAGCGATCGCCCGCACGCCAATAGGCCACATGTGCATGCCTGCGCAGGCGCGCTTTCAGTCGATCCCGCCCGCTGCCGGCAGACAGGCTTCGCACAGCCAGCTTTGGGGGCAGAGCAAGCCAGGCAAAAGGCGCAGAAGGGATTTTTGTCCGGCCGGGGAGACCGTCGCGGATCGCTCGCCAGACATTGATGCCGGCCGCCTCGATGAAGCCGGTCGTCCCCGCCAGATGAGGTGAAGCTGACAGCAGCGTCAGCGGTTCACCTTCCCGATCGTGTCCGAATCGGAGTGCAAGTAGGCCGCGATAGCCGCTTTTTGCGATGAAGCTTTCTGCCGCTGCGAACAGCGTATCTGCCGTCTGTTCATTTGCGTCGACAAGACAAAGCGGTTCACCGAAGCGTGCCGGTGCCGGATCGGTCAGGATGATGTCGCCGCAGGCAAAAGCAGAAATCGAGTCGTTCGCGTACAGACTGACCGCGATACCCTTTTTCCACGCATCGGGATCTGATGCCTGCAGAAACAGCGTACCGTCATACCCCTGATTTTGCAGCTGCAGAACTTCCCGCCGCAGTGAAACATCATCAAAAACAACACATCTGCCCACGGTCTCTCCGGCCTCAACATACGCCGTGTCATCCGGTTCCACCACCAAAGGATAAGCCAGCGGCAGATCCGGTGCGTTATCGTGTTCAAGCGCACCCGGCGGCAGGCTGCAAAATGCCGGTGTTTCAAATCCGTTTTTGCAAAGCCACTGATGCAGTGACGTTTTGCTCTGCCAGACAGCCGCCGTTTCAGCCGCAAACGGAAGCAAATAGTCATCCATCAGTTTGGTGCAACAGCGTGCAAGCAGTGCCGATAATTGATCATCAGCTGTCAAGATAAGCGGTTTTTCAGAGCTGCCGCCTGCACGAATCTCCGTCAGCAATTGATGCAAAGCCTGCAAACACACCTGTTCATCCCGCAATCCTCGGATGACGCGTTCGCGAACGAATCGTGAATGCCGCGTGTAGATACTGCCTGCCGGCGTGAGGCAAATCACTTTTTCACCGTACGTTTCATACCAGCCCGCCGCCGTTTCGTAAGCGGCCAGTCCGGCACCGAGAAAAATGAGCGGAACCGGCATCAGCTATTCCGCCGGCAAGAGCGATTTGACAAAAAGATCTGCGTCAAAATCTTCCAGATCATCGATCGACTCGCCAAGTCCCGCCAGGACGATGGGCGCGCTTGTGGCCGCTGTCACAGCAAGGGCGACGCCGCCTTTTGCGTTTCCATCCAGCTTGGCGAGCACGATGCCGTCGATCGGGGTCACTTCTGCGAATGCTTCCGCCTGTTTCACCGCGTTCTGCCCCGTCGTCGCGTCGAGCACCAGAAGTGACAGAACGTGCGCGTCCGGGACTTCTCTGCCGATAATGCGATTGATCTTGGCCAGTTCGTCCATGAGATTCTTTTTGTTGTGCAGACGGCCGGCAGTATCAAGGATCAGGAGATCGACATTTCTTGCTTTTGCGGACTGCAGCGCATCATACACGACGGCAGCCGGGTCCGCCCCCGCCTGATGGGCAATCACAGGTACGCCGGCCCGCTCGCCCCACACCTTCAGCTGGTCGATGGCAGCCGCCCGAAACGTATCAGCCGCTCCCATCATGACGCGCTTTCCGGCACTTTTATAGCGGTAGGCCAGTTTGCCGGATGTCGTCGTTTTGCCGGTGCCATTCACGCCAATCATGAGCATGACATTGAGACCGTCCGCCAGCTTCAGTTTTCCGTCGGTCAGCATCACGCGCATCTCTTTGGCCAGCACGTCAAGCACGTGGTCGCGCCGATTGTTGCCGGTCAGCAGCATGTCGCTTCTGACTGCTTCCGTCAGATGTGTGGCGGCCTGCAGACCGCAATCGGCAGAAATAAGAATCATCTCCAGGTCATCCAGCATGTCCTCATCGAAGATGCCGAGATTGGCCGCAATGCGGTTGAATCCGCTTTCCACAAACGATCTGGTTTTTTCAAGACCGCGCTTGAATTTCTCAAAAACACTCATTCAAATGCCTGCTATCTCGCCGTTCCCGGCGTTTCTAACTGCATGGACAGTATACTGGACACGCCGCGTTCCTGCATCGTCACACCGTACAGACGATCAGCGCTCTCCATTGTTCCTTTGCGGTGCGTCACCAGCACAAACTGTGTCCGCTTCGAATATTTGCGTATATAATCGGCGAAGCGCAGCACATTCGCATCATCAAGCGATGACTCGATTTCGTCAAACACGCAAAACGGTGCGGGACGCAGGCGCATAATGGCAAAGAGAAGTGCAATGGCAGTCAGGCTGCGCTCGCCGCCGGAGAGCGGATTCAGGTTCTGCATTTTTTTGCCCGGCGGCTGCGCCCGGATGACAATGTCGGACTCAAGCAAATCGTCTCCGTCTGCCAGATCCAGTGTGGCATCGCCGCCGTTGAACAGTTCGCGGAAGACTTGTGTGAATGCCGCCGCTATGCGGGTGAAACCATCCTTGAATTGAAGCTTCATCGCCAAATCCAAATCGTGTATCACGGTCTTTAGCTCCTGTCGCGCCTGTTCCATATCTTCCCGCTGAATGGCAAATCCGTCTACGCGCGCCGATACGTCGGCCAATTCGTCGATGGCACCCGGGTTTACCGGGCCGAGTTCACGGATTTTTGCACGCAGCCCATTGATCTCGCGTGCTGCGCGGGTTGGCGTCATGTCCGGCATATCCGGCACCAATTTGACAGACAACTCATCGGCAACCAGCTCATATTGCTCCCAGAGGCGGTTTTTCAACTCGTCGATCTGGTTCTGGATGCGTTCTTTCTTTGCTTCCAGTTTTTCGAGCGCGGCGAGGAGCGTACCACGCGTCTCACCTTCCTTTTCCATCGCCAGAAAGGCATCGCGTCGCTTGCCTTCCAGCGCTTGACGCTCGCCTTGTTTTGCCTTGACTGCATCTGCCAGTGTCTGCAGCGAACGTTCCAGTGCCGTCTGTTCAGCGTGTATTTTGGCAAGCATCTCCTCCGCCCGGTCACGCTCGGCTGCGACGGTCTTAATCTCGGCTTCTATACCGCTCAGTCGCTGACGCTCAGCCGCCCGGGTTTCCTGCACGTGCTGCGCCAGCTCGTCAAGCGAGCGTATGGTCTCTTCAACGCTTGTGAGGTTGACTCTCAAATCCTGAACATCCTGACGCAATATCTCCAGCTCAGACCGATTGTCCGCAGACGGTTCATCCGCAAGCTGTTTCACCAACTCAGCTTCGCGGTCAGTCAGCTCATCCGCAAACGCGGTCGCCTTTGTTTTGGCATCCGTTAATTCGGTCAACGCTGCCGCCAGTTCCATTTCGCGGGAACGGGCATCCCTGTCGGCCTTCTGATAAGCGGCCAGTGCGGTCTCACCCTGCTCCATCGTTCGATTCAGAGACTCGATCGCCCTGGCCGTTTCTCTGCGATTCTGTTCAAGTGTCTCGCATGTCTGCATAAGCGCTCGAAGTGCCGTCCTGGCCTCATCAAGTTCAGTTTCCAGCTCCGCTTTTGCGACAACGGCTTCCGCCTGTTTCTTTGCCAGCTGCTTCAGTTCATTTTTTCGGCTGATTACGCCGGCGCCGGTGCGCTGATCAAAACCGCCGGAGACTGAGCCGCCGGGCGACAGCAGTTCACCGTCCAGAGTCACGACGCGCACCATGCGGTTCACACGATTGAAAACGTCAAGCGCATGATCGAGCGTATCGACGACGAAGGTTCGGCCAAGCAGTCGCCCGACGATTTCGTCCAGTTCTGGATTGACCTGCACACACGTGTCAGCCGTGCCAAGATAACCCGCGCTTCCCTTCACTTTTTCGAGCAGTGTGCGATCGAGCGGCCAGGCTTTCATTTGTGCAATCGGGAGAAACGTTGCGCGTCCGCCTCGCGTTTTCTTCAGCCAGTCAATCCAGACAGCAGCCGTCTTCTGATCTTTCGTAACAATATGATTCGCCGCCGGGCCGAGCGCCGTTTCAACGGCCAGCTCAAAACCGTCCGAAACCTCAAGCAAGGATGCCAGCGGCCCCAAAACGTCAAGTCCCATCGCGCTGTCCTGATGTCGCCTGGCCTCAATGCGTCGCACAACACCGGGGTAGCCTTCCCCCTGACGGTCAAGGTCCGTGAGAAGGCGCATGCGATAGGCAGCCTGATTGGTCGCTGCGTCCAATGCCGCCAGCGCCTCTGTTTTTTGCGTCAGTGCGTCTCGCGCCTTGTCCGCCTCGCCGCGCTTGCCGGCCAGTTCTGCATCCTGTTCTGCGGCCAGCGCGCTTTGCCGGGCGTGTTCATCCTGCCAGGACTCAATCTGAAACATGAGCCTCGACTGATCGCCTTGGCGGTCGCTGCCGGCACTTTTGACATCGTCCAGATGCCTCGTCAGTATCTGCAGCTCGGCATCCAGTTCAACGAGCCGGCTTTTGGCGTCAAAGTGCTGCTGACGCACAAGATCAAGCTGTGAGCTGAGCTCCTGACGTTTTTTTGCCGCCAGATTAGCGGCGGCAACCGCTTCCTCCAGAAGAGACTGCTGCGTTTTCAGCTCAGCCGCATAACGCGTGCGCAGCGCGTCCAGACCGGCACGTTTCTTTGCCTGACGATCGTGATCGCCATCCTTGCTATCCAGCGCCTCATGCAGTCGCGCGGCTTCGTCCTGAAGTGATCGGATCCTGATGGCTGCGTGCTCCACGGACAGTTCCGTGCGGCTTCGGCTGGCCAGCAGTGTCGTTTTGTCTGCACTCAGCACGTCATGTTCGCTGCGCATTTTTTCTATCGCATCATCCAGATCGCGCAATGCCTCGCCGGCCTGCTCGTATTCATGCTTTATCCGAAGGACGCGCGCCTCAGCATCGCGAAACGCCACGCCCGCGTCACTCGCGTCCGCTGCCAGTTCGGCAAGTGTCTGCTCGTGACTTTTGACCTGGTGATCGACATACCAGATGTCGAGTGACTTCAGTGCTTCGGCATATTGGCGGTATGCTCTTGCATCTTCGGCCTGCTTTCGAAGCGGAGCCAGACGCAGGGCCAGTTCGCCCAGAATATCGTCCAGACGAAGCAAATTGGCATCCGTCTGCTCCAGCTTTCGCAGTGATTCCATTTTGCGCGTCTTGAACTTGACGATGCCCGACGCCTCGTCGAATATCTGGCGGCGGTCATCGCCTTTCGGTGACAGAATCTGATCCACCTTGCCCTGACCAATAATCGAGTAGCCGTCTTTACCGATGCCGGTATCCATAAATAGCGCCACGATGTCCTTCAGACGGCACGGTGCCTTATTGATCTCATATTCGCTTTCACCGGATCGGAAATAGCGTCTCGTGACTGCCACTTCAGAATATTCAAGCGGCAGATGGCCGTCCGCGTTGTCGAAGTGGATCGTGACTTCGGCAAAGCCAAGCGCCCGCTTGCTCTGCGTGCCCGCAAACACGATATCGGCCATGCGTCCGGCGCGCAGTTCATTCGTGCTTTGCTCACCCAGGACCCAGCGGATCGCATCCGTGATATTCGATTTGCCGCTTCCGTTCGGTCCGACAATCGCCGTCACACCTTCGTGAAATTCAATGCGGGTTGCGTCGGAAAATGACTTGAAGCCTATGATGTCAACGGCCGTTAAACGCATCGTTTACACATGGTTATGGAGCGTGCACCCTTCTCTGGTGCAGCGCAGAATTTTCAAGGCTTCGCGGGCAGCCTGCTGCTCTGCTTCCTTTTTGCTGCTGCCGATACCCTCCGCAACCGGCGTTTCATCGACGATCACGACGGCTGTGAACATCCGCTCGTGCACGGGGCCTTCCTCGTTGACTATTTCAAATCGCATCTGGCTTGTTCCGCGCGTGCTTTGCACCAATTCCAGCAGCCGGCTTTTGTAGTCATACACCAGATCACCTGCGACGGCCATTTCCAGATATGGCGTAAAGAGCGCTTCCACCACGGCTTTGGCGGCCGGCAGCCCGCCGTCAAGATAAATTGCCCCGATGACGGCTTCCATGGCATTGGCTGTATTTGACGGTTTGCTGCGGCCGCCCGTGCCCAGTTCTCCCCTGCCAAGCAGAAGATGTTTGCCAAGGGAAATCGATTTGGCGATATCCGCCAGTGTCTGCTCGCAGACGACGAGCGACCGCATTTTCGTCATGTCGCCTTCCGGGTGCCGGTCACTCAGACAAAAGAGTGCCTCCGAAATAATTAATTGGAGAACGGCATCTCCCAAAAATTCAAGGCGTTCGTTATCGCTGTCGACATGTGCGTTCTCATACGCATACGTCGAGTGCGTTAGCGCGCGCTGCAACCATTCTTTTTTCGTGAATACATAATGAAGATGCTTTTCAAGTTCATAAATGGCCATTGCAAATCGGCGCAGCCTCCCGTTGCTCGGACAAAAGCTTGCGCCTGCTCCTTTCGGTCGAGGATTATTATTCTCATATAGTGTAGCGCATTCCGGCCGGCGGCACATAAAAAAAGCCCCCGTGAAGGGGCTCGGCTGCGCACTTAAACTGATCTACACGTTCGTTTTGATGAAATTGATCGCATCACCCACGGTGCGAATGCGTTCGGCTTCTTCGTCGGGAATCGAAATATCAAATTCCTGTTCCATCGCCATTACGAGTTCAACGATGTCCAGTGAATCGGCATTGAGGTCGTCAATAAAATTGGCATTCATGGTTACGTTTTCTTTTTCCACGCTCAGCTGATCAACCAGGATCATCTGCACGCGTTCAAAGATTTGTTCTGTTGTCATGGGATTCCTCCTCTTGTGTTTGCGGTAGTATAACGCATTTTGTGCGCCGCCGCCAAAATTGTCAAGCCGCAAGATCCGTTCACGCGGCCGGTCACGTTTACTTCGTATCTGCTTTCAGATAATGGCCGGCCGAGCGCAAGTACATAAAGAGGGACCACAGCGCCAGCGCAAGTGAAAGGCCGATAAGAATATTGCCCGTCCGTTCAACGGCGGTGCGGTTCCGGATGAACTGAAGCAGAATCGGTTCGGCCAGCAGCCAGATCACTGCAGTTATCTGGGTGACGGTTTTCCATTTGCCGGCGCGACTGGCCGCAATCACGACGCCCTTTTCGGCGGCCAGCAGGCGTATGCCCGTAATGGCCAGCTCCCGGAACAGTACGATCACGGGCACGAATGATGAGAGGCGGTTCAGTTCCGCAAAAGCGATCAGCACCGATATGATTAATAGTTTGTCTGCGATGGGATCAAGAAACTTGCCGAATGTCGATACAATATTTTTGGCGCGGGCAATCCGGCCGTCATACAGGTCAGTCAGACTGGCCGCACTGAACAAAAACAGGGCGACGAGCCGGCCGGGCCAGGTCA
Organism: Clostridiaceae bacterium; assembly: GCA_012838355.1. Classification (GTDB taxonomy): domain Bacteria; phylum Bacillota; class Clostridia; order Saccharofermentanales; family DTU023; genus DUPJ01. The sequence continues at coordinate 8,810 of DUPJ01000082.1, read as the reverse complement.
GAATGAAAGCATTGAAAGCTGCGGGCATGAACGGCAGAGGTACCATAAACAGCAGTACGACGGGCGTCAGCGCGATACGCGACAGTGTCAGTTTATTGGGCAGGTTCATACGCGGTGACTCCGGTCATGCCATGCTGGTCAGCCTCAACGATCGTCACAGGGACGACCATGCCGAGTTCAATGTGTGCCGATTTCGCATAAACGAGAATTTCCGGATCCACGTCCGGTGCTTCCGATTCGCTGCGGCCGAGAAAAGCAAGACCGTCCTCGCTGACGTTTTCCAGCAGTACACGGCGCACCGTGCCCACTTGAGAAGCATGCCACTTCGCCATACGTGCCGCCTGATCCGACATGATTCTCTCATAGCGGGCAGCCGACAGTTCCGGATCGACGCGGTCCGGCAGCAAGTAAGCGGGTGTTCCCTCTTCGGGGGAATAAATGAAACAGCCGAGGCGTTCGAATTTCAGCTGTTCCAGACCAAGCCGCAAGGTGGCAATGTCACGCGCTGATTCGCCCGGGAAGCCCACCATCACTGTGCTTCTAAGCGTGATCTTCGGCATGGCGAGGCGCAGACGCTTGACCGTATCCAAAATGGAAAACGGCGTTTCCCTGCGTCCCATGCGCTTCAGCACCGCTGGACTCATATGCTGGATCGGCAGATCCAGATACGGCACCAGATGCCTGGCTCTGGCCATGGCCTCAATGACTTCCTCCGTGAGGTTATGGGCATACGCATACAGCAGGCGGAGCCTGTAGTCTCCGTCAAGATCGTCAAGCGCACGGATCAGTGTGGCCAGGCGCGGTTCGCCGTAAAGATCTTTACCGTAAAGCGCAATGTCCTGCGCGATGATAATCAGTTCCTTGCGGCCGGCATGGATATGCTGCCTTGCCTCCATGCAGATGTCGTTGACCGGGCGTGAGCGCTGCGGACCCCGGATACCGGGAATCGCACAGTAAGTGCAGTGCGCATCACAGCCTTCGGCAATTTTAAGATAGGCGTAGTACGGACTCTCCGATTCATGCGTCACGCGCAGATGGGCGATCGTGTCGCCTTTCTGCGGCAGTGTTTTGACAGCGGTACCTGCCTGCATGGCGTCAAGACGATCGGCGATCTGTCCGTATTCGGAAACACCAAGAGCAAGATCGACCTCAGGAAACTCCCTGTAGATATCCTTGGCATACCGTTCAGAAAGGCATCCTGTCACGACCAGTCCGGCAAGGTCACCATTCTTTTTCAGATCGGCGAGATCAATGATGCGATCGATCGCCTCCTGTTTGGCAGCATGAATAAAGCCACATGTATTGAGAACAGCGATATCACACTCACTAATATCAAAAGCCATGATATAGCCGCGATCACGCAGCAAACGGCTCATTATCTCTGCGTCCACCTGATTCTTGGCGCACCCCAGCGTCTCCAGATAAATCTTCACGAAAAAAATTATACCACTGAACGGCAAATGGACTAATAATGCCGATTATGTCTGGCAGCCAGAGCAGCCGACAAATCCGGATGAAAACCTCTGCTCAGCAGTTTTTTGTAAATGATGCTTTCAGCGTCACCTTCAGGATACAAGGATGAGATGAGATCCAGGGCGCGGGCTTCGTCATCAGGTCCTTCCTGAAGTGATTGAGACGCAACATCGTCAGGGATTCCCTGCGCTCTGAGAAGCGCTCGCAGCATGTGCCGGCTTTTGGCACGTGCGCGCACATGCTTTCGCAGTATGGCGCGCGCTGCGCGAAAATCGTCGAGATAATCGATCTCCTGCAAATACGCGATCACCGCATCGATCGTGGAACGATCGGTACCAAGATGCGCTAGGCGGGCTCGCACCTTTCCACTGGAACGGTTTTTGCTGAGACCAATATACTGGACAGCGGCTTGCCGCGCTTCGTCATACGCAAGCGGCATCAGTCGAGTCCCAGAAGCTCGTCAACATCATCCGGAATTTCGTCCGTCACAGCCGCCGCGGGAACCGACGTCTGTTTTGTTGCTATCGATTCCCGATGCTTTTGCCACGCTTTTTCTGTAAGTTCTTCCATCAGTTCGGGGTTATTTTTCAGATAGATGCGCGTATTCTCACGTCCTTGCGCCAACCGCAGTTCGCCGTAGTTGAACCAGGAGCCGCTGCGCTTGACCAGATCCATGTCGAGGGCAGTATCGAGAAGCGATCCCGCTTTTGAAACACCTTCACCGAAGATGATCTCCACCTCCGCTTCTTTGAACGGCGGTGCCATCTTATTTTTTACAACCTTGATCCGCGTACGTGCACCGTATGGCTGACCGGCATCTTTCAGCGTTTCGATTCGTCTGACATCCAGCCTGACCGAGGCGTAAAATTTGAGCGCACGTCCGCCTGTGGTTGTTTCGGGATTTCCAAACATGACACCGATTTTTTCCCGCAGCTGATTGATAAAAATAATCAGCGTGTGTGACTTGTTCAGGACACCGGCCAGCTTTCGCAGCGCCTGCGACATCAGACGAGCATGCAGTCCGACCGTCATGTCGCCCATTTCGCCGTCTATTTCGGCGCGCGGTACGAGTGCCGCCACGGAGTCAATCACGATGATGTCAACTGCACCGGAGCGGGCCAGCTGTTCCGTAATTTCGAGAGCCTGCTCGCCGTAATCCGGCTGGGACACAATCAGATCGTGAATATTGACGCCGAGATTCTGAGCATACGACACATCGAGCGCGTGTTCAGCGTCGATGAAAACGGCCACGCCGCCTTTTTTTTGCGCCTCGGCAATACAGTGAAGCGCAACGGTTGTCTTTCCGCTCGCTTCCGGGCCGTAGATCTCGACGACACGGCCGCGCGGCAGACCGCCGATGCCGAGTGCAAAGTCGAGTCCGATTGCCCCCGTCGGGATGGCATCCTGAATAACCTGCGATTCATCGCCAAGCGTAAGGATTGCACCTTTGCCGTGAGCCTTTTCGATTTGTGACAGAGCGGCGTCCAATGCACGTTTGCGGGCATCGGCTGCAATCGGCTCAACATTTTGCGCGGATTTCGCAGATTTCGGTATTCTCGCCATAAATAGCCTCCAGAGTTATGCTTCGATGTCAAACATTTGTTCTTATTCTAGATCGTTTGTCCCTCTTCCGTCAAGCAGATCGAGCGGAATCCGGCGCCGACCGCCGACATACTCAGCCACGCTTCAGCAGACGCAGCAGCTGCGATCGGAAGAATTCGGCTTCTTTCAGTTCAATCGCCTTGGCGGTCAGCAGGAACGTCACGGCCACCACAGTCGCCTGGATGGCAAATACGAACAGCTGCCACACCTTTGAAACAGGATTCAGGCCGAGCGTGTTGAGCGCCATGGCGGCCACCGATGCCGTACCCATGCAAAACAGCAGACGCGCGAAAAACGGTGTCAGGCGGTATGGCCTGGCCTGCGGCATGTGCCTCCGGTAAAGCACCTGCATGATCAGCATCTGCACGACGGCATTGGTCGTGTAGGCAAGCGACAATCCCTCGACGCCCATGCCGAACACCTGAACATACAGGACACAGAACAGCGGATTCAGGATTAGTGAGATCAGCGAGGTGACGAGGGCAATTTTTGTCACGCGGCGCGCATAGAATCCCATGTACGTAATTTGAATAATCGTCTGCACGATCAGTGCGATGCCGTACCACTGCAGCACGTGTCCGGTCGTTTGCAGACGGTCAGCCGGAATCACGCCGCCCCACTGAAAAATAGCCTGTATTGTCGGTTTTCCCATAAAGAAAAAAAGCACCGAGAACGGGGCGACCAGAAACAGCGCCCGGCGCAGATTATCGGTGTAGAGCGATCGCATGCGTTTTGTGTCGCGTCTGGCAAAAGCAGCAGACAGTGACGGCAGCATGACACTGCCGATCGACAGCGTGAATATCCCGAAGGGCAAATTCCAGGTCACGGCCGCATATCGGAGTGACGTGACGGCGCCGCTGAACTGATCGGCAAAATGCGTCAGCACAATGGAATTGATCTGCGCCACCGAACCGGACAGCAAAGTCGGAATCGCCAGCTGGACAAGTCGTCTGAAACCCGGATCTTTCAGATCGAGCAGCACGCGGTAGAAGCGAAACTCGCGCCGTGACACCAGAAACATGAAGGTAAAGTTGATGAACGCCGCCAGCGCAACACCGGCCGCCACGCGAACAGGTCCGTCCGAAGTGCGGCTGCCGAAGATAACGATAAAGGCGATGCAGGCAATATTGTATATGGTCGAGGAAAACGCACTTTTGGCAAATTGCCGGTAGGCGGCAACGACGCCGACACAAAGCCCGGCCATCATCAGAAACAGGGTCTGCGGGAAAATGGTGCGGGTCACGCGCACGGCCAGTTCGATCACTTCCGGTGAATGATTTCGGCTGTATAGATTGATCAGGGCGGGCGCAAAAACGATGCCCGCCACATTGGCAACGAGCATGGCAAGGACAAAAGCATTGATAAAGATGCTGATACCGCGCCACGTCTGACGTTCACGTCCGCGGGCAATGCCCGCGGCGAGCGTGGGGGTCAGGACAGCGGCAATGGCACCGCCGATCAGCAGCTGATAAAAAAGATCCGGAATCTGGAAGCCCATGGTGTAGGCATCCGTATTCACGCCGTAACCGAGTACCGGCGCAATAATCACCTCACGGATGAATCCCGTCAGTTTGGAGAGGATGTTGCCGAGCATAACGAGGAACGTTGCCGTTGCTGCTGCGGGTACGGCACTCACGTGTTTATCCTGCAGCTGATTCACCGAAGCGCCTCCCAGAGATGCATCAGGGCATGAATAACCACCCGTCTCGTGAGCTTCTCGCGGCTGCCCCAGCTCTTGTAACAATGCACAGCCGTATCCTGGCCGTCTATCGCCAGGCCAATGTAACAGGTACCGATTTCGGCTGACTCCTGCCCTTTCCCGGGACCGGCCAGTCCGGTAACCGAAAGGCCGACCGACACATCAAAACGCGCCTTGACGCCCTCGGCCAATTGTTTCGCTGCGATCGCGCTGACGGCACCGTGTTCGCTCAAAACGGCGGCATCAACACCGACGTCGCGAATTTTGCTGGCATTTGAGTAGCAGACCACACCGCCCATGAAAACAGCTGAGCTTCCGGGAAAACGCGTCAGTTCGGCAGACAGCTGTCCGCCCGTTATGGATTCTGCCAGCGCAATCGTCATATTTTTTTGTTTCAGAAGGTCGTGCACCACTTCCGGCAGGTCGCGCGGCCCTATCTCGTAAATATATTCGCCGAGACGTGCCCGGATCTGTGCGACTACCGACCTCAGGTCAGTATCATCCGTATCCTGCCTGGGCTTGCGCTGGCTGACTCTGAGGTAAACCTGCCCGACAGAGGCGTACGGTGCAATGGTGACAGCGGACTGCTTTTCAATCAGGTCAGCGATCGCGGCTTCCGCAGCCGATTCGCCGATGCCCGCAAGTCGGATATAGCGGTGTTCAAAACGGTCCTCTGTGCGGGCTTCCAGCCATGGTCGGACCGCGTTCTCGAACATGGGCGTCAGTTCATCCGGAGGGCCGGGCAAGAGTACAAGATATACCGTGCGGCCAGCGGACTTTCCCTCAATAATGGCACCGGGTGCGGTCCCGTTTTTGTTTTCAAGCACTGTCTGCCCTGCCGGCAGCATCGCCTGCTTCACATTTTTTTCGGGAACGCTGAATCCGCGTGCCGTGAAGTGGGACTGGATCGTCTCCCAGACAGCATCATTTCGCACGAGTCTGTGCCCGGCAACGGTCGCAGCCACCTGCATCGTGATGTCATCATCCGTCGGGCCCAGGCCGCCGCAGAGGATGACCAGATCAACCCGCGACATGGCTTGACTGATTGCTTCGCTCAAGCGGCCTTTATTGTCGCCAACGACACTCATGCGGTAAACACTGATGCCGAGTTCAGACAAAAAAAGCCCAAGCTGCGCTGCATTCGTATTGACGGTTTGCCCCAGCAGAAGCTCGGTGCCAACCGTGATTACTTCTGCCTGCCTGATTGCAGACGGTTCAATCACTTCATTCACATGGATTCCTCTTCCGACCGCTGGGCCATCATCGCCTCAAATTCACTCTTGGATACAATGACTTTGCGCGGTTTCGATCCTTCGGACGGACCGATCAGACCAAGCTGCTCAAGCCTGTCTACCAGCCGCGCAGCGCGCGGGTGCCCCACAGCGAGCCTCCGCTGCAGGAGAGAAACGGTTGCATGTCCGGCTTCAACGAATATTGTGAGTGCTTCGAACAAAAGCTCATCCTCACCGTCCTCGCCGGCTGTTCGCTGCATCCGGTCACCGCCCGCTGCCGCCTTGTCAATGGCGGCGCCAACCGACTCCACATAATCCTCATCGCTGTGGCTCTTGATGAATTGCAGCACATCCTCGACTTCATTGTCGGTGACGAGCGCGCATTGCCCCCTTACCATTTTGGATGCTGTGACCGGTGAATACAGCATATCGCCCTTGCCGAGCAGTTTTTCGGCTCCGCCTGTATCAAGAATCGTGCGCGAGTCGACCATGGCCGATACGGCAAATGCAATGCGGGACGGAATATTGGCCTTGATGACACCCGTGATGACATCCACGGACGGGCGCTGCGTTGCGATGATCAGGTGAATGCCCGCCGCCCTGGCTTTGGCCATCAGGCGCGAAATGGCATCTTCGACTTCAGTGGCCGTTGTGTACATGAGATCCGCCAGTTCATCGATGACGATCAGAATGTGCGGCAAAAACTCGAAATCTTCATCTTTGAAATGCTCGGAAAGCGAGTTGTAAGCGTTGATTTCCCTGACGTTCCGCTCCGCGATCAGATTGTAGCGGCGATCCATTTCCATAACGGCCCAATTCAGCACGCCGTAGGCTTTTTTCGGATTTGTCACCACCGGCTGCAAAAGGTGCGGAATGCCGTTGTAGCTTTTCAGTTCGACGACTTTCGGATCGATCAGAATCATGCGCAGGCGCTGCGGGTCTGTGCGGTACAGGAGCGATATCAGGATCGTATTCAGGCAGACGGATTTGCCGGATCCGGTGGCACCGGCGATCAGGAGATGGGGCATGCCTTCCAGATTGCAAAGAATCACTTTGCCGGCGGCATCACGGCCGAGCGCGGCCACGAGGGGCCCTTTTGCCTTCATGAACTCCGGAGATTCAATCAGTTCACGCAGCCGGACCGGCGCCGTCTCCTTGTTTGGGATTTCAATCCCGATGTACGGCTTGCCGGGAATCGGTGCTTCGATCCGCACGCCGATGGCCGCCAGATTCAAAGCAATATCGTCACTCAGATTGACGATGCGCGACACCTTGATACCGGGTGCCGGCTGCACTTCGTAGCGGGTGATCGTCGGGCCTGTTGTATAATTGACAACTTTTGCCTCAATTTTGAAGTTGCCCAGCACCTCTTCCAGAAGACGCGCCTGATTCTGCACAAATTGACGATTTTTTTCGCTTTGCATGAGGCCTTCCGTTTTGACGAGCAGCGACACAGGCGGACTCAGCCAATGCCCGAACATGGACATCTGGCTTTTCATCGGCTTCGACTTCGGCTTTGGCTTTGCTTTGCTCTGCTTCGGATCGTCCTGCCAGTGGCTTCTGCCCTGCTCGGCAAACGAGTCGGCACTCGTGCCTTCCGGAATGACCGGCAGAGTGGGCCGCCCGGGCGGCAAAGTCCTGGCCGGTGGCTCAACATCGGGGATGACGGGCACTTCGTGCGGATTAATCCAGTTAAAAACCTGCTGGCTTTGCCGCTGACGGTCGTCATCCGTTTCAGAGGATGGTTCGTCCATGCTCTTTCGGTCCAGTTCAGTCAGGCGCTCCATGCGCCGGCCGATTTGCCTGCCCACCTTGAGCGGCGCCTTGCCGAGCCTGCGTGCAGATCGGCCGACTAAAGAAGCAACGGAAATATTGTAAAGAACGAGAAGCAGCGCAAATATGTTGAGAAACAGGACGATCAAACTGCCGGTGCGCCCCATCAGACGCATCAGAGACAAGCCGACCAGACTGCCCAGTGCACCGCCCGACCAGATCGTATCGATTCCCTGTTTCAAGGGCTGGATGCCGGTCTGCCAGAGCGTCGACATGAATTGAAATGCATTCATCTCGCCGCCCCGGTTCACGCGCGCAATCAGTTCAGAAGGCGTTTCCAGAAAGTTTGACACGACGGCGGAAAAAAGCCAGATCAAGAGCAGCCAGCCGAGCAGACGGGCACGTGAGCGTTTCGACACCGGTTCAAGAAAATAATCAAAGGCAGACAGAACAAAGCCGATCGGGACGGCAAATGCCATGGTGCCGATGAGGCCAAAGAGACCGTCGCGCACGACGCGTCCGACCACGCCGGTCCAGCCGGGCGGTGCATACACGATGGCGGCCAGCAGGAGCGCCAGCGCACTGAGAATCAGGCCGAACAGTTCCCGGCGAACGCGAGTTCGGTGAGCGACCGGCTCAGTCATCGCCCTGAGCCGTATTCTGCCGCAGTCGGTCGGTAAGCAAAATTCCGATGATCGTTTTTGCATCACTGATCTCATTGGCTTCAATCCGTGCCAGAACCTCACTGAACGGCACGGTTGAAGTCACCACGTGTTCCCCCTGATCCGGATGCGCCTCGCCAGCGACCAGATCGGTCGCCAAATACAAATGCAGCGCTTCGTCAAGATAGCCTGGAGACGGAAAAAATGCGCCGAGCTTGCGCCATTGCCGAGCCGTGCAGCCGGTTTCTTCCGCCAATTCGCGCTGCGCGCAGCCGAGCGGATCTTCGTCCGGTTCCAGTTTCCCGGCCGGGATTTCCAGAAGAACCGCGCCGACGGCAATGCGATACTGCGAAACCAGAATCACCCTGT
>DUPJ01000081.1 GCA_012838355.1 Clostridiaceae bacterium | reverse complement strand
TCTTGAGAGCCATTTGGCTCTTATTTACTCTGACTTTCCAAGTTTTTTGACTCTATAAATAGAATCGACTTGGGCTTGTTGCTTTGTGTTTCACTGTTCAATTTTCAAGGTCCGTCGCTTCTTCCTGTCGAAAGGCGCTCGATTAATATACCATCGTTGCCAGATAGTGTCAACGACCATTCACTTGAAAATAATGACCATAAAATAACGGAGGAGTCGCGGCCCCTTTGTGCATAACGCCTGCCCGGCGGCCGCTTTCGAATATCTGGCCGTTGCGTTATCATGCGCAAAAGCGTGCATAGCGGCGATAACCACCGCTTCATAGACATGGTTTATTTGCCTGAATACTTGAGGATTATTTGTTGATCAGCATGAGCTGCAGCGACCCAAAAGAAATAGGACGGCAGAACCGCTTTCTTCCTGCTGCGTCCAGTCCTGATTCAGCGATCGGTGCCTGATGTCATTTGCCGCACAAAACGCCGCTGCTGCCGCTGAATGTGGTCTGCGCTCAAGCAGACGATCCGGCCTTTGATCAGCAAGCCGGCCGTTTCTCGCGGCCGTGCCGCCTTGCGCCGGGCTGAAGTCAAAAGGAAAGGAGCGGCAGAACCGCTCCTCTCCAACTGTTTCCAGTTTTGATCTTTGATCAGTGCCTGATGTTATTTGCCAAACTGAGCGTCGTTGTTGCCGCTCACCGTGGTCCACATTTCGAGCATGTTGATCGGATCGTTGAAGTCAGCAATCCAGCCGTTTCTTGCAACATCATAGTTACCATCCTTACGTTCGGCCAGGAAGGTATCCCATTCGATCGGGCGGATGTCCATCGTGATGCCATAGGCGGCAAAGTCCTGCTGCATGATTTCAGCAATAGCCTTGTGAGCGGACGTGTCATTCGTCAGGTATTCGAACGCGAGCGGTGTGTCAGCTGACAGCACGCCGTCTTCGAAGACGTAGCCAGCGCCTTCCAGCAGGGCGATCGCCTGATCCGGATCGGGTTCGATCGGCAGATAGCCGTCTTCGATCGGGAATGTGAAGTCGTCGTCATTCGCCTTGAACACGCCGCCATGACCGTCAGCCATTTCGGCCGGGATGAAGGAGGTCGCGATCTGCTGTCCCGTCTGAGCGACGGCTTCCACGATATATTCGCGGTCAATCAGCAGCGAGAGCGCCTGTCTCATGTCTTTTGCCTGCTGCTCGGTCTTGCCGGCAAACAGTTCGGATTTCACGTTGAAGATCACGTAGTACGTACCAAGCTGGTTAACCAGATGGAAGTCAGGACGCTCAATCAGATTCGGAATCTCAGCGGACGGAACCGTGTCAATGAAGTCCAGATCGCCAGCTTCATAGGCGGACAGAACAACCGTATCGTCGGCGGTCAGCATGAATTCAAGCGTCTCAATGACGACTTCATCAGCGCGGTGGTAATTCGGGTTTTTCACATAGCGCATGCTCTCATTGTGTGCCCACTCTTCGAGCGTATAGGCGCCGTTCGAAATAAAGCCCGCTTCCGTTGCCCAGGCACCGGGGTCAAGCACATTGCCGTCGCCATCTTTGAAGCCTTCGGCACTTTCAACCGTCTCCTGGTGGACCGGGAGATAGGTCGGGAAGGACGCGAGATCCAGGAAGTACGCCGTCGGCGCATTCAGGACGACTGTCAGGGTGCGGCCGTCTTCGGACGCTGTCACCTGCATCTCATCCGGATAGCCTTCGATAACATTCAGCATGTAAGCGTAGTCCGCCGCGGTCTCGGCCGCTGCGGCACGTTTCCAGGAATACTCGAAGTCAGATGCATCGAGATCGCTGCCATCGGACCACTTCAGCCCTTCTTTGAGGGTGAAGACATAGGTCAGGCCGTCTTCGGAGATTTCCGTGGCTTCAGCGAGGTCGGGGACCAGTTCGCCGGCGGCGTCGTACGTATACAGGCCGGAGAATGAGTTCACCGCCAGCACAGCACCATCGACCGATGAGTTCAGATGCGGGTCAAGACGGGCAGGTTCACTGGACAGGTTAATGCGCAGTGTATCGGCGTCGCCCATTGAGGCAAACATAAAGAATTTTTCACCCGTCAGTGTCGCATAGACGCCTTCGAGCTCCTCACTCATCATGAAGAGGTCATTGTAATAGTAGAGCGGTATCAGCGCCCACGTATCCATCAGCATGTCTTCTGCCTGATGCATCAGCTGTTCGCGAACGGCCAGATCGGTTTCCGCCTTGATATCGGCGATAAGCTGGTCGTACGGTTCCCAGTCAATGACGGCTACTTCACCTTCCGCTTTGACTTCGAAGCCGGCAATCGCCATAAATCCAAAAGCCATAACGAACGCAAGCACGAATGCCAGTGTTTTCTTTAGGGACATAAATATTCCTCCTTAGTATTGGTGTTCAAATTATACTACATATATCTGCATTTTCATCGTGCCGCAGGAAAAAAACCTGACTGTCTATTCATCGAAGTGCATAACCGTTGTGCCAGCAGGGCAAACGAAACGATGCGCTGAACACGCCTCTCAGGCACATGTTACAAAAATAAAAATGTCCGCGATTTTGGTCGCGGACGTTCAATATCAGCGGTTCCAGCAGGCCGCGTAGTGTTCGTCGCCACGGTCGATCAGAGGCGGAGTCTCCTCGGCACACTTTTCGGTCGCATACGGGCAGCGTGTCCGGAAAGAACAGCCGCTCGGCAGATTCAACGGCGACGGGACATCTCCCTGAAGCACAATGCGCTGGCTTTTTCGCGCCGTGATCGGATCCGGAATGGGGACGGCCGAGTAGAGCGACTCCGTGTAGGGATGTATCGGATTTCGATTGATCTCCGTGGTTTTTGCCAGCTCCACAATTTTCCCGAGGTACATCACGGCCACGCGGTCACTCATATACGTAATAACGAGAATGTCGTGCGCGATGAAAAGATACGACAGATTCAGCTGCTTCTGAAGCTTCTTGAAAGTATTCAGAATCTGAGCCTGAATTGACACGTCCAGAGCCGATACCGATTCGTCGCAGACAATGAAAGCCGGATCGACGGACAGCGCACGGGCGATGCCGATGCGCTGGCGCTGGCCGCCCGAGAATTCGTGAGCATACCGCCTCGCATGCTCAGGGCTCAATCCCACCAGTTTCAGGAGTTCCACCACCTTCGCGTGGCGATCCTTTTTCTTTGGAAAGAGCTTATGCACGATCAGCGGCTCGGCGATAATGTCCTCAACCGTCATGCGGGGATTAAGCGATGAATAAGGATCCTGAAAGACCATCTGCATATTGCGCCGCATGTGTGTGACGTTGCGCTTGGACATTTCCTGCCCGTCGAAGATCACCTTGCCGGCCGTCGGTTCGTAAAGACGGATCATGGAACGGCCCACCGTTGTCTTGCCGCAGCCTGATTCACCAACCAGTCCGAGCGTTTCACCTTTTTTTATGGCAAAGCTGACATCGTCGACTGCTTTCAGGTTCCGGCGGCGAAAGAATCCCGTTTTGACGCGGAAGTACTGCTTCAGTCCAACGACTTCAACTATGTTGTTATTCTCATTCATGTTGTTCACCTGCTTCAGCCATCACCATATCCTTGACATTCATCCAACAGGATGCAAAATGCCCGTCGCCGATCTCCAGTTCCTCGGGCATGTCCGTCATGCACACTTTCATGGCGCTCGGACAGCGCGGTGCGAACGGGCAGCCGGCCGGCATGGCCAGCATATCAACCGGAGAACCGGCAATCGGGATGAGCATGTCATCCGTTTTTTCCATCGTCGGGATGGAGTGCAGCAGCCCCTTGGTATATTCGTGATGCGGGTTATAAAAAATATCGTCGGCTGAACCGCGTTCCGCGATGGAACCGGCGTACATGACGATGATGTCGTCACACATGTCGGCGATAATGCCAAGGTCATGCGTAATCATGATGACGGCCAGACCGAGTTCATCCTGCAGCTTTTGAATCAGCTCCAGAATCTGAGCTTGGATCGTCACGTCCAGCGCCGTGGTTGGCTCATCGGCGATCAGGATATCCGGTTCGCAGGCGATGGCCATCGCGATCATGATGCGCTGCCGCATGCCGCCGGAGAGCTCGTGCGGATACTGGTCCGCACGCTTCTGCGGTTCGTTGATGCCGACCAGCGTCAGCAGCTCGACGATCCGGTCGCGCACTTCGCTGCCGCGTCGGCTCGTGTGCAGACGAATCGCCTCCCCAATCTGATTGCCGACCGTGTACGTCGGGTTCAGGGATGTCATCGGATCCTGGAATATGATGCTGATCTGCTCGCCGCGGATTTCGCGCATCTGCCGCTGAGAAAACTTCGCCAGATCGACACCTTTGTAAAGAACCTGGCCGCCGACGATACGCCCCGGATGCGTCAGAATCTGCAGAATGGAATAGGCTGTCACGCTTTTTCCGCTGCCGGACTCTCCGACGATCCCGAGCACCTTGCCGGCTTCAAGATCAAAAGACACGCCGTTAACGGCCTTCACCTCGCCTGATCCGGTAAAAAATGACGTCGAGAGATTGCGCACGCTGAGGATGACGCCTTCCTTTTTCTCATGTAATCCTTGCATATTCATGTTTGCATCACTTCCTTAATTTGGGGTCAAACGAGTCACGCAGACCGTCTCCCAGTAAGTTGAACGACAAGACGATCAGGCCGATCATGACCGATGGGAAAACGAGTTTGAAGGGAAAGCTCTGCAAGCCGTTTCTGGCAGCATTGGCAAGCGATCCGAGCGAAGGCATCGGAACTTTTACCCCCAGTTGGACAAAGCTGAGATAGCTTTCCGTGAAGATCGCCGACGGAACCTGCAGCGCAGTCGATATAAAGATGACGCTGATGCAGTTCGGCAGAATGTGTTTTTTGATAATTCTGCCCGTCGACGCGCCGGAAGCCTTGGCCGCCAGCACAAATTCATTTTCCTTGATGGACAGAATCTGGCCGCGTACAAGTCTGGCCATGCTCACCCAGTAAAGCAGACCGAACACGATGAAGAGGGTGATCATGTTGACGCCGACTTTCGCCAAAATGGTACCGGCGATCCGCTCCTTCAGCGCATCTTCCAGCACAACGGCGAGCAAAATAACGATCAGCATGTCCGGCAGCGAGTAGATCATGTCCACGATCCGCATCATGAACAAGTCAACCTTGCCTCCCAGATACCCGGATATCGAACCGTACAAAAGCCCGATGATCAGCACAATCAGACTGGCAAACAAGCCGACTATGAGCGACACGCGCGTGCCGTAGAGCACCCGGATGAAGTAATCACGGCCGAGATCGTCGGTACCCATGATATGCGGAAACAGTTTCTCCCCTTGATCGATCGCTTCCTGCTCCTTTTCCGACCAGGTGAACGGCTTCAGGTTAATCAGGGAGCGATCGCGCTTGCCGTCGACGCGGATCACCTCTTCATACCCGTACGGCACGAAAACCGGCGCAATCGTGATCAGGAGCACAATCAGGGCCAGCACGATCAGGCTGCCCATCGCCAGGTAGTTCTTGCTCAGGCGGCGGATGCCGTCCCGAAAGAAGGTGGTCGATTCGCGCATGACATCCTGCTGAGCTTTTTCACTGTCGGACGCCAGCTCGAATTTCGAGAGATCCATCTGCATGCTGAAGGGTGATTTTTTGAATGGCTTGTCTTGCATATTCTTATCTGTCATATCAAACGGTCCCTCAACTAAACGTAATTCGCGGATCCACGATTTTGTAAATCAGATCCGACAACAAGGTCATCCCGATCATGATGACCGAGAGAAAAATAGTGGTCCCCATAATCAGCGGGTAGTCACGCTGCAGGATCGCCGTGATAAACTCGCGGCCGAGTCCGCCGAGCGTGAAGACCGTTTCGACGACAAGACTGCCGGTCAGAATATAGGCGGTCAGCGGCCCCAGATACGTGATCACCGGGATCAGTGCATTTCTGAGCGCATGCTTCACCACAATCAGCCAGCCTGCCACACCTTTTGCTCTTGCCGTTCGAATATAATCCTGTCCCAGAATATCGAGCAGATTCGATTTGGTCAGGCGCGTGATGTACGACATTGGGTAGAGCGCCAGTGCGATGACCGGCAGCAGCATATGGCGGTCCGTCGCGCTCCACACCGGAATCCAGCCGAGTGTAATCGAAAATACCAGGAGCAAAAGCGTAGCCAGCACAAAGCTCGGGACCGACACAAAAAACGTCGTCAAAAATATGATCAGCCGATCGGGAAAGCGATTGCGGAACAAGGCCGCTGTCATGCCAAAAATCAAGCCGAAGAAAACCGCGACGACAATCGCCATGGCACCGAGCTTGGCGGATGTCTTAAAGCCGGTCAAAATGGTCGTCGTGATTTCACGCCCCGTCTTCAGCGAAATGCCAAAATCGCCTCGCAGTACATTCCCCACATACATGACGAACTGCTGGCCTATCGGCTTGTCCAGCCCGTAACGTGCTTCCAGCACGGCTTTCACTCGCGGTTCGGGCGCCTTCTCACGTTCAAATGGACCGCCCGGCACGGCGTTCATGGCCCAAAACGTGATGGTCATGATCAAGCCAACCGTGACCAATGCGAGTCCCAGTCTTTTTAGAAAATACCTCAGCATAGGTTCCTCAGATGCGCGGCAGATTGATTCGCCCGTCAATTTGTCTGACTCAGGTGATTCAGATATACAAGTTGACGACTGAACCAGCCGTTAGCTAGGTGAATTCTACACAGGTGAAGGAACCGATGTCAAATTATTACGCAGGCAAAACAAGACGCAGTTGACTGGATGCCACCGCAATTTGAGTCAAAGCCGCCTGAGTGCCCGTGTCTTTGATAGAATCGGACCATGATGAACATTTACGATTTGAGCCAAAAAACTGCGGACCGAGAGTTAACGGACATCCTGTTCGAGCGAGGGACGACACGCATCGAGCGCATCGTTTCCTCCGGCGAAACTTCGGACTGGTACGATCAGGACGAGGATGAATGGGTGCTCCTTATTGAAGGCGAGGCAACACTTGAAACGGTCACGCCGTCAGGCAGCGAAATCGTTACGCTTTGCCGAGGGGACAGTCTGTTTCTGCCGGCAAACGTGAAGCATCGCGTCACGCAAACATCGGCAAAACCGGCCTGCATCTGGCTCTGCGTGTTCGGCACTTTCCAAACCCCAAAAAACACACCGGCTGAAGCCGGTGCGTCTTTGTCAGTCTGATTCAAAACAGAACTGGTCAGTGGATCAGAGCGGAGCCGCCTCCATTTCAGCCAGGAAGGCTTCAAACGAAGCCAGCGCTTCTTCGACGACAGCCGGTTTTGACATGTCAAGACCAGCTTTCTTCAGTACCTCAATCGGATAGTCTGAAGAACCGGCACGCAGGACGTCTTTGTACCGTTCCACCGCACCCTTTTCTCCGGCCAGAATACGCCTCGCAAAAGCCGAGGAAGCCGCAAAGCCGGTTGCGTACTGATACACATAGAAATTGTAGTAGAAGTGCGGAATTCTGGACCATTCCAGCGCAATCTCCGGATCGAAAGTCAATGCCGGCCCGTAATAGCGGCGGTTCATTTCACCGTAGTGCTCAGTCAGAAATTCGGCTGTAATCGCTTCACCCCGATTGTCCGCCTCGTGGATCAGCTGCTCGAACTCGGCAAACTGCGTCTGTCTGAAAACAGTGCCTTTGAAACCGTCCACAAATTCATTGATCACGTACAGCCGCTTGTCCGGATCATCCCACTGCTGCAGGAGATAGTTCGACAGCAGGTTTTCATTTAGCGTCGATGCAATTTCGGCCAAAAATATCGAATAATCCGCATAATGCGGGGGCTGTGTCTTGTTCGAAAGATAGGAGTGAACGCTGTGCCCGAGTTCATGAGCCAGCGTAAATACATCGCCCAGTTTGCCCTGCCAGTTCAGGAGGATATACGGCAGCGTGCCGTAAGATCCGCTGGAATACGCACCGGAGCGTTTTCCCCTGTTTTCCGCGCGATCGATCCAGCGGGAGCTGAAGGCATCGTCCAATATTGCCAGGTAATCATCTCCCAGCGGTTTCAGCGCAGCCATGACGAGTGCGCGAGCCTCTTCAAAACTGAAATGAACGTCAACGTCTTTCACCAGCGACGGGTACATGTCGTATGCATGGAGTTCCTCGACACCCAGACGTGCCTTGCGCATCGCCGTATAGCGGTGCAGCAGATCGATATGCTGATTCACGCTGCTGACAAGGTTGTCGTAGACGGCTTCCGGCACGGCATTGTCAAAAAGGGCCATCGCCCGGGCACTCGGGAAATGCCGCGCGTCCTTCTCCACATTGTGGCGCTTCACGGTGGCGGCAAGCGTGCCGGCACATGTATTTTGGAACTGGCCGTAAACCTTGTACATTCCCGCAAAAGCCGCTTTTCGAACATCGCGGCTGGTACTTTGCATCAGTCGCGAGTAACGGCTGGCGGTCAGTTCGATATCCTTGCCCTCTTCGTCCCGGATATGCGGAAACACGAAGTCAGCGTTGGTCAGTGTGCTGAATGTCGAGGCACCGCTCCCCAGTACGGGACTGAATGCAGCCAGGAGTTTCTCCTCTCCGTCGGACAGCGTATGCGGGGCAAAGCGTATGATATCGTCCAAATATTTGGCAAAGGCTTCCAGTTTCGGCTCAGCCTTGATCAGACGGGACATGTCATCTTCGTCCCACGATGCAAGCTCCGGACGGAAAAACGACAGAGCCGACATAAATTCGGCGAAAAGCTGCCTCGTTCTCATTTCCAGGCCGGCATTTTTTGCATCCGACGTGTCCTGATCTCGCTTCAGGTGTGCGTATACGTAAACTTTGCCAAGATCAACCGAATCGGCATTTGCCTTATTCAGAAATTCGAGCAGAACGGCCTCATCCTTCAGCCTTCCCTGATAAGATGCATAGCCGGGCAGCCGGTCTCGGACCGTCCGGAACATCGTTTCAAAGGCCGCTTCGTCCGCAAAGATGGCGTCCACGTTCCAGGTTTCTTCAACCTTGACAGCGGACCGTGCCGGCAGGTCATTTGCCGCCGGTGCAGCCGCTGAATCAGCAAAAAGTCGTTTTGGTTCAAATCTCATCTTCTGTACTCCTGTCCTCCGCCGTCTGCGGCAATGCCTCGTCCGCATGCTCTTTTGCCGCAGTTTCGTCCTCTGTGTCCTCGTCTTCATGTTCGACGACAGCCATATCCACAACCTTTCCGTCACGGCTGCGCATCAGCGTCACGCCCTGTGTATTGCGCGAAAGAATCGGGATGTCGGCCGCACTGATCCGGATGATGACACCTTTGTCATTGATCAGAAGCACATCCGGGTCGTCCGTCACCAGAGCGCAATCCACAATCAGACCGGTCTTATGGCTGACGCGATACGTGATCAGGCCTTTGCCGCCCCGGTTCTGCAAGCGGTAATCATCAAGCTCCGAGCGTTTTCCAAAGCCGTTTTCGGTGACAACGAGCATGGATCCTTCACCTTCGGTGACGATCATGCCGACCACCTCATCATCCTTCCTCAAATGCATGCCGCGCACACCCATCGTATTGCGGCCTGTTTCTCGTACCGAATCAGCGGCGAAACGGATTGACATGCCGCGGCGTGTCACCAGAATTGCCTCAGACTCTTCGGTGGTCAGTTTGCAGCCGACCAGCTCGTCGTCTTCACGCAAGTTGATCGCAATGAGGCCGTTACGCTGAATATTGGCGTAATCGTTCAGACGCGTGCGTTTGACGAGGCCGTACTTCGTCGCCATCATGAGACTGCCGCCCTGATCAAACGACTCGATCGGAATCATGCCGTAAACTTTCTCGCCAGGCTGCAATTGCAGCAGGTTGACGACCGCCGTGCCGCGCGCTGTGCGGGAGGCTTCGGGGATCTGGAATCCGCGCAGGCGGTACACGCGTCCTGTATTGGTGAGAAAGAGGAGTATGTCATGCGTCGATGTCGACAGCAGCTTTTCGACGAAATCTTCCTCGCGCATTTTGACTCCGGTGACGCCTTTGCCGCCGCGGCGCTGCGCATTGTACACCTCGGTGGGCATGCGCTTGATGTAGCCTGCGTGCGTCATGGCGATCACAACCTGCTCTTCTTCGATCAGCGACTCGTCTTCAATGTCGATATCGCTTGCCGGTTCGATAATCGTCCGGCGGGGATCGGCGTACTTTCGCTTCACTTCGAGCAGCTCTTCCTTGATCACCGATTCAAGCAGACCGCGGTCATTCAGCATGCGGTTGTAATAGTCAATTTTCTCTGTCAGTTCATCGTGCTCTTCGCGCAGCTTATCGCGCTCCAGCCCGGACAGCCGACCCAGACGCATGTCGACGACATGCTGCGCCTGCTTCTCGGAAAGCTCGAAGCGGGCGATCAGGTTTTTCTTCGCCTCATCTTCGTTTGCCGAGGCGCGGATAATCGAGATGACCTCATCGATGTGGTCAATAGCCAGCTGAAGTCCTTCGACGATGTGGCGTCTGGCTTCCGCTTTGCCAAGCTCAAACTGCGTGCGTCGGCGGACAACTGCCGTTTCGTGAATCAGGTAATGGGAAAGCGCCTCTTTCAGTCCGACCAGCTGCGGCTCGTATTTTCCGCGGTCATCCGGCACAAGCGCCAGCATATTGGCGGAAAACGTATCCTGCAGCTGCGTGTGCCGGTAAAGCTGGTTCAGCACGACGAGCGGTGTGGCGTCGCGCTTCAGTTCGATCACGATGCGCACGCTGTCGTGGCGGTCCGATTCATCGCGGATATCCGAAATACCCTCGAGCGTTTTCTTCTGCACGAGTTCGGCGATGCGCTCAATCAGACGCGCCTTGTTCACCATGTAGGGCAAATCGGTCACGACGATGCGGTGCCGGTGACCGCGCATCTCCTCGACTTCTGTGTGAGCTCTCACCAGAATGCGGCCCCGGCCTGTCTTATATGCCTGCCGGATTCCGCTCATTCCGAGGATGCTGGCACCAGTCGGAAAGTCCGGGCCGGGAATCAGCTGCATCAGCGATTCGACAGTCGCGTCCGGGTTATCGATCAGGTAAACGGCGCCGTCGATGACTTCGCCAAGATTGTGCGGCGGA
>DUPJ01000080.1 GCA_012838355.1 Clostridiaceae bacterium | reverse complement strand
GAACTCCCGTAATCAGCTTGGGAAGCTGGAATTCTGCCATTGAACTACACCCGCACATCTGAGTCTCACCTGAGACGCATTCCCGATTATAGTAATGACAATCCGGAGTGTCAACCAACCGGCGTACCTCACATAAAATGAGCGCGAAAGAGAAGTCGTGCCTCACATAAAATGAGCGCTTCCGTAACGTCCCTTTGATTGGACTCAATGATCAGGCAGGAGGCGTTTTGCATTATCATTGAAATTGTCAATAAATATATGTGTAATACGCAAAGTTATCTATAAAGTTTGCCTAATTTGTTTTGCTTAAGGTAAAAACCACAATAAACTGAAGAAATGCTATATGGATTTTGTCGAACTTATCGTACAATGCTATAATTCATACATGACCCGATATGGTGATGATCGGGCATAGGGGGACAACATGAGCTATATTCGCTACTTGAGAAAGAAAAGCCATTTAACGCAGTCACAGCTGGCCGATATTCTTGGTGTGACTCAGACGTCTGTAAGCCAATGGGAGAGTGGTCGAAATTTCCCGGACATCAAGACGGCGCGCCGGATGGCAGAGTTCTTCGACACGACGCTCGATCAGATTATGTCGCACTCCAGTGCGGGGGGAACAGGGCTGAGGCGAGCTGAGCACGTATACAGCGATAAAGTCAACGGTGGTCTTGCACTGCAGGATTTGGTCGAGCTTGAAGTTAAACGGAAAATCATGGTGCTGCTGGATCAGCTGTCCGTGACATCAAAAATGAGAATTCTGGAACGGGTTGAAGCGTACCTTGAAGTCGAAAGTGCGATGCCCGCACAAGAATCGGCAGAGGCGCCGGTACAGCTTGCGCAGGCAGACGGAAACGCCTGAGAATTTTGTATCTCTGTGCATAAAGCCTTTCTGGAACGACAAACCGACCGGGAGACTTGACAATCTGTCCATTCGATACTAGCATATAGATGTTCTCACATCGGCCCGATCGCAGATATGACGCGAATAAAGGGCACTGACAAAAGGTGGGAATGTCCTGCAAAGGATGAAGCCGTTGACAACGGCAGGCGAACTGAAAACCTCGTGGTGGTTAACCACAGCGACCAATGTGGGTCGACAACGACAGAGACGTTTGCAGAGAGATTGTCAACACCGGCATTAAATGACTCGAATCGGCCACGGATTCCAGGGATCCTTCAGAGATCTCCCCTAGGCCACAAGCAGACAGCCGGGCTTTAAACACAGGGCACATTAGGAAGGAGGACGTACTGTTTGGAAGAAGTACACCTCGAAGAAACGGGCGGGTAAGCAATCTTTATTCTAAAGAAAGTGCCGCCCGTTTCGTCTGTCCGAACGTTAAACGGTTCGGGCGATAGCCGTCTCGATCAGGCGATCCTTTTCGAATTCCGTTTCAACAAGCTGCCTGGCTCGTTCTCTGGCGTGTTCATTTTCAAATATCAGAAAACAGGTCGGTCCGCTCCCCGATAATCCGCTGAAAAGCGGGGTTACCCGCGCCAGGATACGGGTTATTTTTTTGTAGTCGTCGTTATCTTTCTGATTCAGCAAAAAGTGATTGCTGTCCGAAAAACCGGCCTGCGCTGTTTTGCTGCGAAGTGACGTCACAATTTCCAGATGATCAATCGGCTTTCGGTCTGCCTGATTTCGGTCAAGCGCCGCGAATGCCGCTTTCGTGCAGACCGGTCGATCACCCTTGATCAGCAGCATGGGCAGCGGATCAAGCGGGGGGAGCGGTTCGATGATCTCGCCGATGCCTTGGCAGAGCGCCGTAATGCCGCTCAGGCAAAAGGGCACATCGGCGCCAAGAGTGGCTGCCAGCTGCCGCAGGGCGTCTTTTGAAAGCCGGTGATTGGTATCGGCCTCATCGTTCAGATAAGCCAGCACGGCGGCTGCATCCGAACTGCCGCCGCCAAGACCGGCCGCCATCGGGATCTTTTTTTCGATGCGAACATCAAAAAAACTGTCCGTTCCCGTCTCTCTGCACCAGGCTTCAAGCGCCCTGTAGACGATGTTGTCTTCCTGCTGCGGTACGAGCGGATCATTGACGGCAACAGCATGCGCATGCCCGGTCGCAGGCCCGATCGCCATGGTGTCATGCAGGTCAATTTTCTGCATAACGGAACAAAGAAGATGATAACCATCTTCTCTGACTCCAGTCACTTCAAGTGTCAGGTTGATTTTTGCGCGCGCCTGAAGGCGGCGCGGCTTAAATCCGTTGGCTATGAGACATACTCCGACGATTCATAATGGTCGTCCTCATCGGCGAACTTGACCTCGACCGTTTTGGTCAGCATGTCGACGTAGCTGAAAGAGACATGTTCGTTATAGTTGGCTGAGACGGGACAACGCACGGTGAAAACGTTCAGTGAGCACGATTCGAGAATACCTTCGTGGATAATGGTGCGTTTGCGGCCGCCATTCGATTTCAGACGAACTCTCGAACCGATGTGAGCTTCCAAATCCTGCTTGCAGGAAAGCAGATCAGCTTTGGCTATCAAAAATAAATCACCTCAGATCCTTTGAATTCTGCAAACAAATGCAACGGCCATTGTAACATAAACTTAACCTTCGGGCAAATCATTATCTCGAACATATATTTGTCGAGGGCTGAAAGATCCCTGTATCAAGGGTTTACAAGTATTCTGCCAAATCGCGTTCAAAGCCGAGTCCGACCACTTCGCGCGAATCTGAGATGACCAGAAAGGCATTGCGGTCGATCTGCATGACAAAATCCTGCAGCACCGGCACCTGGCGGTGAGCCAATACGACCATCAGCACATTGCGCGGCTGACCCGAATGCGCACCGGTCGCCTTCAGTTCCGTCGCTCCCCGTTCGAGGTGGTTCAGAACGAATGCTGAGATCTCCGCATTCTTTTCCGAAATAATGAAGAGCGTGCGCTTGTTGTTGAAACCGTCAATGGCGATGTCCGTCGCATACGAGGTCAGATACATGGCTATGAGGGAGTACAGCACCAGGGTAACTCTGCTGTCACGGTAAAAATAGACGGTGGAGAGGACGATGATGAGGTCGATGAAGAGGAGCAGGCGCCCGATGGAAACAATCCTCAATTTGCGATAGATGACGATGCCGATGATATCGGTGCCGCCCGTCGTGTAGCCTGCACGGATGATCAGGCCGACGGCCAGACCGTATATAATGCCGCCGAAAATGCAGTAGATGAGCGGGTCGGCATAGCCGCTGTCGAGCGGTGTATTGATATAGGTGTCGAACCAGGTGTGAGTCAGCGGCACGAGAAGATCGATGGCCAGCGAGTACGTGATCGTGCCGATGATACTCTTCACCACGAACTGGCGTCCCACTTTGAACCAGCCGAGTACGAGCAGCGGAAGGTTCAGGAGCATGACCAGTACGCCGAACGGCAGAAACCCGCCTTGTCCTGTCAACTGATAGATGATCGACGCAATGCCCGACACGCCGCCCATGGTCAGTTTTAACGGCGTGTAGATGAGATTGACGGCCAGCGCACCCAGCACGGAACCGATCAGCAGATAAGCGATGTCCCGCAGATTCCGTTTCGCGGCGGTCATCGCGGACTGTCCCAGATGGTGCTGTCAAGCCAGATCGTGAACGGGCCGTCATTGACGAGATCAACGGCCATATCCGCACCGAATACACCGCTTCGGACGCCATCCAGCTCAGCCGTGGCCAGGCTGACAAAGTAGTCATACAAAGCCTCACCGTGTTCGGGCGACGCCGCCTTGATAAAGCTTGGCCGGTTGCCTTTTCGAAGATCGGCATAAAGCGTGAACTGCGAGACGATCAGGACCGTTCCGCCGACGTCCTTCAGCGACAGATTCGTCTTGCCCTGATCGTCCTGAAAGATTCTGAGCTGTGCGATTTTCTGCCACATTCTGGCTGCAACCGCCTCCGTATCCTCGTGTGTCACACCGAGGAAAATGACTAAACCGCCGCCGATTTCACCGTTCGGCACGCCATTTGCCGTTACGCTGGCCCGGGTCACCCTCTGTATCAATGCACGCACGTTCTGCCTCCCTCCCTCACTCCAGTCGAGTATAGCAAGGCTTATGAGGCAAGGAAAGCGTAACAGGCATAACTAAGCCGCTGTGCGCGTGTATAATTAGGGATACGCAAATGCGCTTGGAGGAAAACATGAAAAAAGGATTGCTGATCGTCGTTTTGCTGGTCGTCATCGTGGCCGTTCTGGTGCTGACCGGATACAACGGACTCGTCCGTCTGAGAGAGAACGTAAACCTGCAGTGGAGCAATGTTGAAGTCAACTACCAGCGGCGCGCCGACCTGATTCCCAATCTTGTCGAAAGTGTCAAGGGATTTGCCGAACAGGAGGCCGAGGTGTTTGAGAACATCGCGCGACTCCGGTCCGGATTTGACGAGGCCGAAACGCCCGAAGAATATGAAGCGGTTGACCGCCAGCTGACAACAGCCATCAACATTGCGGTGGAAGCGTACCCGGAACTGAAATCGGATGCACTGTTCCTCGGACTGATGGACGAACTGGCCGGCACCGAGAACCGCATTGCCGTGGCAAGACGGGACTACAATGACGCATCCAATACATATAATGTGAAAATCAAGACGCTGCCGGCCAGCCTTTATGCCGGAGCCCTGGGCTTTACGCCGGTTGAGTTGTTCGAAGCGGTACCCGGCTCGGAAACGGCACCGACTGTGAACTTTGGCTGATACCGATAAAAAAGCGACGCGCGGCATATCCGGACTTTTTCCCCGCCTCGTCCTGGCCATAGCAGCTGCGGCGATGTTTTTGCTGCTGACCGGATTTTCATTTCCGGCCAACCCGAATGCCCGCAAGCTGATCGACGAAACAGGTCTCCTGTCGCCGGCCGTCGCCTCCGTCGTGGAAGCGGTGAACGTGCAGCTGAAGCCGGCCGGAGCCGAAATCGCCGTGGTTATGATCAAAACACTGGATGGTGCGGAGATCGCCGATTATGCAAATGCCCTGTTCCGTGAATGGGGCATCGGCAGTGCTGACCGCAACAACGGCGTACTGCTCCTCGTCGCGCTGGAGGACCGGTCGATGCGAATTGAGGTCGGCTACGGCCTCGAAGGGGCCATTCCCGATGGAGTCGCCGGCCGCATTATCCGCGATGTCATCGGTCCGAGCTTCTCGGAAGAGCAGTATGACGAAGGCGTGCTGCGCGGATTCAATGCCATCGCCGGGCGCGTTGCGGCTGAATACGAAATTTCACTCGATGCTGAAGGATACGTCGAAGAGCCTTTGTCCGAATCTGGCGGATCGAGCGCCATCTTCATCGTAATCGCGGTTGGCATTTACCTTATGCTGGCGCGACGCAACCGTTTCGGCGGCGGTTTCTTCAGGCCGGGAGGATTTGGCGGCGGCGGTTTCGGCGGAGGTTTCGGCGGCGGCGGTTCCTCCGGCGGCGGATCATTCGGCGGCGGTTCTTCCGGCGGCGGAGGTGCCAGCGGCAAATGGTGAGGCGGGAGACGAGAAAAATCGTCCAGGACGGGAACAAGCGGGT
>DUPJ01000079.1 GCA_012838355.1 Clostridiaceae bacterium | reverse complement strand
CTTCGCAAACAAACCGATGGCACTGCCAATGCCTGTCGATAGACCGGCAAAAGTCGTCATGCCAAACGCAATCAGTAAGTTTCCATCCATATCATACCTCCCGGACCGGGGACTAGAGCTCACTCATTGACTTCCCCAATACATGGAAAAGGCAGTGCACCTGCCTTTTTCACACGTCCATTATATTACATGAAATAGCCTCAAAAATAGCCTCCAGCTTCCCTTGTCTCGTGAGTCCGGTGCAGGCAGCGAACTGCCAGACTTCCGGATAGTCTGTTTTGTTCTTGCCGGCATTCCATGCGGCCTGGAAATACTCGGCGACAAGATCCTGTGAAACATCAATCATGTCGATTTTACGAGCGTGGCGACGCAAATGGTGGTCTTTCAGTTTTCTGTTTCACCCGGATGTAAACCGCATCCACTCATCGCAGACAGCCCGCAGATCCGCATCCAGATATGCGAGCGCACGCCGGCCGAGGGCAGGCGGTATGCAATAATATGCTTCGGCAACGGCACCGGTTATGGCTGCCACCGTATCACTGTCACCACCGAGGGAAATGGCCGTCCGAATCGCATCCTCGAAGGACTCTGACTCAAAAAAGCACACAAGTGCCTGCGGAACTGTCTCCTGGCACGTCTCGTTGAAAACGTACAGCGGCCGAATGCCGTCGATCGTGAAGTCCAGGATATAGTAGTCGTCCTCAATGCGTTGCCGGATTGCCTCCTTTTTGGCACCTCGCCGCGCCATATAAATGGCGACCGCCGTTGCGACTGCTCCCTTTATGCCCTCTTCGTGGTTGTGCGTGACTGCCGTCACTGTTTTTGCAAGCTGGACAGCCTCTTTTTCGTCGCGGGCAAAAAAGCCCGCCGGACTCACCCGCATGGCCGCCCCGTTTCCGAAGCTGTTGTACGGTCGCGGATCTGAACTGAAAACCCAGCGCTCGAAGCGGCCGCCGTATCCGCAATTCGGATATTTGCGGCCGATTTCCTGCATGTGCCTGACCGCCAGGTCTGCAAGCTTTGCCTGATCGACATGCTCCGGATCTTGCGAAGCCTTCACAGCCTCCATCAGCGCTTTGGCGATCGCAATCGTCATAATGCTGTCGTCGGTCACGAAAGATGCGTCCGTAAACAGATCAAAGTCTTTGCTGCGATGATTGTTGAATTCAAACCGCGACCCGACGATGTCGCCAATAATGGCACCTAACATAATTCCCTCTCCCTTCAACGTCCCTGCGGCACGCTTCCTTGCCTATTCAGGACCGGATCGCCACCCAAAATCGTGATAGATCCGGCATCAAAATCAATCAGTCCGTCAGCACGCATTTTGGCCAGTTCACGCGACAGTGAACTGCGCTGAATACCGAGCTGTTCCGCCATTGCCTTTTTGGATGTTCGCAGTTTTATCTTGCTGCTCTGCTGAACCTGACGCTCGCGTTCCAGAAAGAGAAGCACATTCTCCCGGATGCTTCGCTTCGTGTAAGCCTTGATTTTGTCGTTCAGCCGATATGCATGCATGCCGGTGAATCGCAAATACTGGCGCAAAAAGTCAGGGTACTCGCACAACAGAGAAAAAAGTGTCTCCCGGCCGATCGAAAGGAGCACACAATCCTCAGCAGCCATGATCGTCAGCGGAAAAATCGGTTCGTCCAGAAAGATGAGATTGCCGCCGACACCACAGCCAAAATCAAAGGCGGAAACGGTCAGGAAATTACCGTGCTCATCAATACTGTCAGCAGCCAGACTGCCGGACACGATAATTTTCAGCGTGTCACAGCACTCGCCTTCCATAAATACAACGCTGCCTTTCGCATACTGTTCTGCTGAAAAACATCCGGATTTCAGATGATGCAAAATAACCGACGCCGGCAGTTTAGCGAGCAGCGGGCTTTTGACCAGCAGCTTCATCATCTTCTTCTCATCCAGTCCGTTCAAACGGCCGCACCGCCAATCCTGCCAAAATGGCCAAGAAATCTACAGGAGTTACCCGGGTAACTCCACTTTAGCACAGACGCCCTTATCATTTCGCAAAACTGATTACTTTAAAAGAGGTATTGCTTATGTCAAAGGCATTCATTCTGCTGGTACGCATCATTTTTCTTGTCGTCTTCGTGCTTCTGCTCATCAACGGCAAACTGCTCCTCTGGCTGGCATTATTCTCATTAAGTCTCATTCTCGCTGTCTTTTTCGGTCGAATTTACTGCGGCTATATGTGTCCGATCAACACGGTCATGATGCCGCTGTCCCAAATAGTCAAAAAGCGCGGCCAACCGAAAGACGCACCGAAATGGCTGGTGTCAGGCAAAACAGCCTGGGTCAGCCTCGCCGTGTCCGTACTGATATATATTTTGACGAGACAGCTGCTTCACAAGAGCGTTCCCGTGCTCCTGATCTGGCTCATTATTGCCGTGGCTGTCACCCTGCGCTATAAACCGTACGTATTTCATAATAAGATCTGTCCGTTTGGCGTTTTGCAAAGGCTCTTTGCCCGTTCGCCCCGTTTTTCGCAATACGTTCAAAAGGCAGGCTGTGACGGCTGTCGCGATTGTGAAAAAGTCTGCCCCGCCGAGGCAATCGAAGTGCGAAAAGATGAAAAAGCGTACATCGACAGGCAGGCATGCCTGCAGTGCAAAAACTGCGAAATAATCTGTCACACTAAAACGATTCAATATGGTCACCCGGTCGATCACTCGTTCATTGCAGGAGTAAAATGAATCGAAACAGGCGATAATAAAATGACCACTCCAAGTAAAAGCGAGGCATGTGACACATGGATGATTCAGCTGCTGAAAAAAGCAAACTGGAGCAATGGCAAAAAGAGGCAAAAGCTCGCTGGGGAGAGACAGCCATGTATGAAGAGTCAGTAAAAAAGAGCAGGACGCGGTCTGCTGAGCGTGAACAGAGCATCGCCGCCGGGCTGATGTCGATCTTTCAGGCATTCGGCGTCATAACCGCGGCAGATCCATCGGATGACGAAGCACAGCAGCTGGTTGAAAACCTGCAGCAATATATCACGGAGCATTACTACCATTGTTCAAGCGATATGCTGTCGCGGCTTGGCGACCTCTATGCTGACGACGACGCGTTCCGAGACAGCATCGATCAGGCCGGCGGACCGGGTACAGCGTCATTCGTAAAAAGGGCCATTGACATCTATTGCACTGAAGCATAATCGCGCAAACGCCAGACACATGTTGCATCCATTTGACATGTTTCTCGCAAAGGACGTCTGACGGCGCTGCCATGAAGGCAATAAACACGACCAATACAAAAAAAGTTCATTCATCAGCTGTATGGTCAAAAGTGGACTGCCGCTGTCATTGTGACGGCATTTTCTGCTGCCAATTGCCCGGTCTTCGTACGCTGATACTAAAATTCATAGAGTTACGGTATTATATAAGCATTAATCGTTTACAAGAAGGAGGAGAAACATGCGGTTTGAATCGCTCATGGAAGACCTTATCGACGTCTCGAAAACACGCAAGGCCGACCTTGCCTCAGCACTGTCATACTCCCCCGGTGAATTGAGCCGTTTTCTTTCCGGTCAGCGGCTTCCCCCTCCCGCCAACGCGGATTTTCTGGTTGACACAAGTGCCGCAT
>DUPJ01000078.1 GCA_012838355.1 Clostridiaceae bacterium | reverse complement strand
TGAAACCGAAGAGCAAACATGATATCGAGGTCGTCGTTGACCGCCTCGTGCTCCGACCGGGCATCGAAAGCCGGCTGGCGAGTTCACTTGAGACGGCCATGAATCTGGGAGACGGACTGCTCATGGTACGGTTTGAAAACGGCACGGAGCACCTTTTTTCGAGCCAGTTTGCCTGCCCGCACGGCCATGTGAGCCTGGGCGAAATAACACCGCGCCTGTTTTCTTTCAACAACCCGTACGGTGCCTGTCCGGAATGCACTGGACTAGGCCTGCAGGAAGCGTTTGAGATCGAGCTCGTTGTGTCACACCCTGAATTGTCGCTGAACGACGGTGCCATCCGCGTATCCGGCTGGAATTTCGCCGATCGCGGCAGCTGGGCGCGCTGTTTTATCGAAGCATTGTCCGATCGGTATGACTTTTCCCTCGATACGCCGTGGAATAAGCTCTCCGCTGACATTCGGGATATTATCCTCTTCGGCAATCACGGCGAGACACTGACGATTGATACGAGCAGATCGAAATACAATCGCGGCCGGCCGTACTTTTCGGATTGGATCGGCGTGATGAACAGCCTGGAGAAGCGCTATCGCGAGTCTTCTTCGGATGATGCCAAGGAACAGTACAAAGCGTACATGATTTCAACGCCGTGCCCGTCCTGTCACGGTGCCAGACTGAAGCCGGAAGCGCTTGCCGTCACCGTTGGCGGTGCTTCGATCGATGAGCTGGTCCGGCTGCAGATCGAAGATGTGCATGCGCGTCTTTCCGCGATCGAATGGCCGAAGGGACTCGTATCGGTTGCGGACGTCATTGTGCGTGAACTGCAGGCCCGTCTTTCGTTTTTGATCCGCGTGGGGCTGAACTACCTCACGCTGGCCCGGGCATCGGCCACGCTGTCCGGCGGGGAAGCACAGCGGATCCGCCTCGCGACACAGATCGGCTCCGGGCTGATGGGCGTGCTGTATATTCTGGATGAACCTTCGATCGGCTTGCATCAGCGCGATAACCGGAAGCTGCTGGCGACTCTGAAGCAGCTGCGCGATCTCGGCAACACCGTGATCGTGGTTGAGCATGATGAAGAGACGATCTGGGAAGCCGATCACGTGGTGGACATCGGACCCGGTGCCGGAGAGCTGGGCGGAGAAATTGTCGCTCAGGGACGTCCCGACGATATCGCGGCCTGCGAAGCATCGCTGACAGGACAGTACCTGTCCGGTACCAGGGAAATCGCCATTCCGAAAAAAAGACGCAAGCCGGCCGGCTGGCTGAAAGTGGTCGGAGCCGCCGAGAATAATCTCAAAGCAATCACGGTGAAAATACCACTCGGTGTGCTGTGTCTTGTGACCGGTGTATCCGGTTCGGGCAAGAGTTCACTCGTGAACGGTATCGTTTTGAATGAATTGTCGACTGTACTGAACGGTGCCAGGCGCAGACGTGTTAAAATGGAACGACTGGAGGGCGTCGGTGCACTGGACAAGGTGATCGCGATCGACCAAAGTCCGATCGGACGTACGCCGCGATCGAACCCGGCTACATATACCGGGGTCTTTGACTTGATTCGCCAACTGTATGCAGCCACGACCGACGCCAGAATGCGAGGCTATAAGCCGGGGCGTTTCAGTTTCAATGTGCGCGGCGGCCGCTGCGAGGCGTGCTCCGGCGACGGAGTCAGACGCATTGAAATGCATTTTTTATCGGACATGTACGTACCCTGTGAAGTCTGCAGGGGGACCCGCTACAATCGAGAGACATTAGAAGTGATGTACAAGGAAAAAAACATCGCAGACGTACTGAACATGACGGTGGAGGAAGCCGTCCGTTTCTTCGCCCTTCAGCCGCGTATACTGGCAAAACTGCAGACGCTCTATGATGTCGGACTGGGTTATGTGAGGCTCGGCCAATCGTCCACCCAGCTGTCAGGCGGTGAAGCACAGCGGGTCAAACTTGCGACGGAACTGTCCAAACGGGCAACCGGAAAAACCATGTACATGCTGGACGAACCGACGACGGGTCTGCATACGGCCGATGTACACAGGCTCAGCGCCATTCTGGCTCGCCTGGTCGAAGGCGGGAATTCCGTCGTCGTGATTGAACACAATCTTGAT
>DUPJ01000077.1 GCA_012838355.1 Clostridiaceae bacterium | reverse complement strand
GGCTTGCGCCGATTCGCCGGCTTCGCTACACTCTGGGAATGAAACTTGTCAGCTGGAATGTGAACGGACTGCGCGCCGTGGCGCGCAAAGGAAATCTGGACGATGTCTTCGCGCTCGATCCGGATGTGCTCTGCCTGCAGGAAATCAAGGCCATGCCGGAGCAGTTGCCCGCCGAAGTCCGCGATGTGGACGGCTATCATGCGGATTTCAATCCGGCGCTGACCCGCAAAGGATACAGCGGCACCGCCATCTACAGCCGCCGCGAGACCACCGTCATCCGCGGCATCGGGATCCCGCGGTTCGATGACGAAGGGCGCATTCAGATCGCCGATTACGGTGATTTCCTTCTCTACAATATTTACTATCCGAACGGCAAGGCAAGCAAGGAGCGGCTCGACTACAAAATGCAATTCTATGATGCCTTTTTCGAGCATGTCACAGCGGCTGTGCGAAACGGGCGCAATGTGGTCATCTGCGGCGATGTGAACACCGCACACAAACCGATCGATCTGGCGCGGCCGAATGAAAATCAGAATACATCCGGCTTCCTGCCGATCGAGCGTGCCTTTCTCGACCGCTTTCTGGACGCCGGCTTCTGCGACACATTCCGCCTGTTCAATGCAGACGGCGAACAATACACCTGGTGGGACCAGATTACGCGGGCACGCGACCGCAATGTCGGCTGGAGAATTGACTATTTCTTCGTCAGCCAGGCCTTTTTGCCGCACGTTTCGGATGCGTCGATTCACCCCGGCATCATGGGCTCCGATCATTGCCCTGTAAGCTTGACGCTGGACCTGTAATCGCGCACAATGAGCGGCAATTGCACTGCATAATATGCGGCGATCAAGACTAAAAATGAACGGAGCATCAATATGCAGATTTCCTCGCTGATCAAGCGGCTGCCGGCTTCACCGATTCGAAAACTCAGCCCGCTGGCCGATCTCGCCATCCGGAATGGCATCGATGTCATTCACCTGAACATCGGCCAGCCCGACATCGAAACACCAGGCATCTTTCATGACGCCATGCGTCAGGCTTTGAACCGGACACCGATCGTCGGATACATGGAATCGGCAGGATACCGGCCGCTCAGAGAAGCGATGGCTGCATATTTCATCAGTCTTGGCTTTCCCTTCTCGTCCGACGACATTCTGGTTACGTACGGAGGCAGTGAAGCCCTGCAGATCGCCCTCCTGACCTGCCTTGACCCCGGCTCTGAAATTCTTGTGCCCGAACCGCTGTACCCGAATTACCTGACCTTTGCCATGCCGTACGGCCTCAGCATTATCCCGATACCGACTTCGCGCGAGCAGGATTTCGCCCTGCCGCCGTACGAGCAGCTGGAATCTCTTGTGACCGAGAAAACAGGTGCCATTTTGCTCTCCAATCCGGGTAATCCGACCGGCGCCGTGCTGTCAGAAGACGAACTGGATCGCCTGACGCGACTGGCCAAGGCACACGATCTGTTCATCATTGCCGACGAGCTGTACCGCGAACTCACGTACGACGGCCGCCGGCCGACCAGCTTTGCGGCCCGCAGCGACATCGCCGACCGCCTCATATTTATTGACAGCATTTCCAAGCGCTATTCAGCCTGCGGTGTCAGGATCGGCTGCCTGGCCACGAAGAACGAGGACATCATGGCCGGAGCGCTCAAGTATTGCCAGGGACGGCTGGCTGCCAGCTCTCTGGAGATGATCGCCGCCACTTCCCTCTACCGCCTCGGCTCAGACTATTTTGATACGATCAGGCAGACGTATCAGGCACGTCGCGACATGCTGGTGGCCAGACTGAACACGATTCCCGGCGTCTCCTGCTTTCTGCCCGGCGGCGCATTCTATACGATCTGCAAGCTGCCGGTTGACAGCTCAGAAACGTTTGCCGCCTGGCTTCTGGAGCATTTTTCGCAAAACGGCCGAACCCTGATGGTTGCGCCCGCTTCATCGTTCTATATCACGCCGGGACTGGGTGACCAGGAAGTGCGAATTGCCTACGTCCGCGACATTCCCGATCTAAGAGACGCCTGCGACATTCTCCAGGCCGCGCTGCTGCAGTATTCGGAAAAAGCACAAGGCTGAACCGACACCTCACTTGCATCGCTACGCTAAGTAGCGTTACTTTACTCACTATGTGAATAAAAATAAGATGGATTAAAGATTATGCATTGAGGTGGACATTCTTGACATTGCGGCATGCGAAACCACAGGATTTGAACCTGATTCGTCACGCCCTGAGGCATGTGCATCCGCACCTGATCCATACGATTGAACGCAGCGACACCATGCCCGAATCACATCTCTTTCGCATCATCGACAAGTCCGGCGATGCGCATCAGTTTTATCTTGTGCCGCTTCAGGAAAAGCACTGTCTCGACCTCGGCATTCGCTGCTGGCAAAGTGTATACGAACAGCTGGCACCCGTGCCCGAGCCGGTCAGGAACGTGACGGTGGAATCAGGTGCTGACGGCAGACACGTCTATATCCGAACACCGTTTCGAAAATATTATTCGTTCGCAGAGGCTAAAAAGCGCATGACACAAGAACAGCGATTCTGCCTTGCCGTCGATCTCTGCAACACGCTCTACTGGCTGCACCGACAGCCCCTTGACATGAACTGCCGTACCGCTGAAGCTGAGCCGTTTGTCCACGAACAGCTACTCTGGCAGATGTGCGACCGGCACCGCACGCTGAGAAGTTCCGTAAACAAGCTTATGCGCATTGCGGACACGGCCGAACCGAAGTATCTGTCAGGAAGCGAAACGCCCGTCTTTTCGCGCCACGCCGCCGACAATCTGACGGTCGATCTGCATCACGTGCTGTATTTTATGCATCCGCCCTATATCTGCAAGGGAGATCCCTGGCTTGATCTGGCCCGCCACCTTCTCGTGATCAACGGAAAACGCCCGCTGCTCCGCGAGCTGATCATCAACACATATTTCAACCTCACACCGCCCATCGCCTTCTTCAACACGCTGTTTCTGGTTGAACTGGAGAAAATCTGCCTTAAGTGGAAGAAACGAAGTGCCGGAGAACCGACGATGACAAATACCATCCTCGAGTTCGCCGCACAATACGACGCACCGTCTCCGATTCCGGTCTGGTATACGCAGCCTGTGCCTGATTAAGCGAGAAACGTATCGTACATGACCTTGAAAAACAAAAGGGCGAGTACGGCTACTATCACCGGACGCACGATCTTCTGGCCGTCTTTCAGGACGAGACGTGCACCGACATACTGTCCGGCTATCGAAAAGATGACGGCTGCGCCGGCGAGCGGAATATACACTTTCCCGTTGATCAGAAACACGACAAGCGACGATACGTTTGAGGACAGATTAATGACTTTGGTGTAGCCGACCGCATGATTCAGGGCATAGCCGGCCGCACCGGACAAGGCAAGAATAAGGAAGGTGCCTGTGCCGGGGCCATAAAAACCATCATACAGTCCGATGGCAAAGGCAAAGAACGTCGCCAGCAGAAAGCGCGGCGGTGTCGTTTCGACTTCGGTCAGGGCGGCATCCTTTTTTTTGAAAATGGCCAATGCCACAACCGGCAGGACCACGAGCAGCCCGTATTCCAGAATGCGGTCGGGCACCAGAAGCGTGATGCGCGCACCGATCGCCGCACCGATCAGGGCTGACACCACAAATGAAAGGGCTGTCTTCCATTCAACGAATCCGCGCCGGACAAACATGGCCGTCGACACGGCCGTGCCGACGGATGACGACAGCTTGTTGGATCCGATCGCGAGCTGCGGCGGAAGCCCCGCCAAGAGATAGGCCGGAAGTGAAATAATGCCTCCGCCGCCGCCGATGGCATCGACTACGCCGCTCAGAAAAATGAGCGGACAGACAATGAAATAGGCGGCCAGGCCAAGGCTCAAGTAATGTCTCTAAGCACGTCCTGTGCGTGCTCAACCGGCTTCACTTTGTGGTAGACGCGTTCGACCACGCCGTCTTCATTCACAACGAATGTCGAGCGCGCAACGCCGTAGTATGTCTTCCCGAAGTTTTTCTTTTCCTGCCACATACCCATTTTTTCGATAAACGTGCCCTCGATGTCCGACAGCAGCGTAAAACGCAGATGATATTTCTCCTTGAATTGCCGGTGCAATTCCGGCGTGTCCTTATTTATACCATAAATTTCGTAGCCCTCAGCCCTGAAGCCGTCCAGCATTTCATCAAAGCACACCGCTTCATTCGTGCAGCCGGGTGTCAGGTCCTTGGGGTAGAAATAGAGCACATATTTCCTGCCATCGAAGTCATGGTTCGTCACAACATTGTCCTGATCGTCCAAAAGCGAAAATTCAGGTATTTTGTCACCAACGTCAATCATGAGCGGCGCACCTCACTTTCATTACCATTTGAGAGATTCAGCGTAACGAAAATCCCCGTTATTCTCGGTAACCCAGGCGCCTCATCGGTGGCACGCGGTACCTACTTCTCTTCGAGGAACGCTCTGGCGGCCGAAACAA
Source organism: Clostridiaceae bacterium (assembly GCA_012838355.1). Lineage (GTDB taxonomy): Bacteria > Bacillota > Clostridia > Saccharofermentanales > DTU023 > DUPJ01. The sequence continues at coordinate 21,651 of DUPJ01000077.1, read as the reverse complement.
AGCCGCGAAACAGCGGATGCGGCCGGTTCGGTCTCGACTTGAACTCCGGATGAAACTGGCAGCCGACGAACCAGCGATGCTCCGGGATTTCAACGGCTTCCACAATATGCCCGTCCGGGGACGTACCGGCGATCAGGAGACCATGTTCAGCCAACACATCCCGGAAGGCGTTGTTAAACTCATAGCGGTGGCGGTGCCGCTCGTCAATGTCGGCTTTGCCGTAGAGCGAAAACGCCTTGCTCTTTTCATTCAGGCTGCAGGGATAACTGCCGAGCCGCATGGTGCCGCCCAGCCTTTCTATGTCCGTCTGGTCCGCCATCAGATCGATGACGGGATGCGTCGTACCCGTATCAAATTCCGTGCTGTGTGCATCCGTCATGCCAGCCACCTGGCGGGCGAACTCGATCACCGCAACGTGCATGCCGAGACAGAGCCCCAGAAACGGAATGTTGTTTTCCCTCGCATAACGCGTCGCCGCCACTTTTCCCTCAACGCCGCGGATGCCGAATCCGCCCGGCACCAATATGCCGTGGCACCCGGCCAGGTGTGCCGGCGCCGACTCATCGTCCAGCGTCTCGGCATCGATCCAGATCAGGCGGACATCGGTCTTGCTCTCGATGCCGCCGTGCTTCAGCGCTTCGATTACGGAGAGATACGAATCGCGCAGTGACGCATATTTTCCAACGATTGCGATTTTCACCGTTTTTTCCGGGTGCAGGAGGGACCAGACCATGTGCTGCCAGTCGGCAAGATCCGGTACGCTGTCTTCCATGCGCAGCCGGTTCAGCACCACTTTGTCGAGCTCTTCCCTTTGCATCGAAAAGACGACGTCGTACAAGAGCGGGCGATTCCCGTTTTCAATGACATGTGCAATCGGCACGTTGCAGAACAGCGCAATCTTCTGCTTCAGTTCCTCCTCGAGCGGCACATCGGTGCGGCACACCACGATATCCGGCTGAATGCCGAGGCTGAGAAGATCCTTGACGCTGCGCTGAGTCGGTTTGCTCTTGGCCTCTCCCGACGATTCCAGATACGGGACGAGTGTCACATGAATGAAAAGACAGTCGTCCCGCCCGACCTCCGTGGCAAATTGCCTTGTGGCTTCGAGAATCGGCAGGCCTTCAATGTCCCCGACGGTTCCGCCGATCTCGATAATGGCGACGTCGTACCCGTCCTTGCCGGCACGGATGCGTTCCTTGATTTCATCCGTGACGTGCGGAATAACCTGAACGGTTCCGCCGTTGTAGTCACCGTGGCGCTCCTTGTCAAGCACCGCACTGTAGATGCTCCCTGAGGACACGCTCGCGTTTCGCGTCAGGCTTTCATCGATGAATCGCTCGTAGTGTCCGAGATCCAAATCCGTCTCGGCACCGTCATCTGTGACAAACACTTCACCGTGCTGCAGCGGGTTCATGGTGCCGGGATCAACATTGAGATACGGATCGATCTTCTGCATCGTCACCTTGATGCCGCGCGCCTTCAAAAGACGGCCGAGCGATGCCGCCGTAATGCCTTTACCCAGGCCGGACACCACGCCGCCTGTCACAAATATGTACTTCATCAACCTACCTCGATCTTCTCAAAAAGTGACCTGATCAGCGGCATGCTGACAAAACAGTAACGTAAGAGAGCGCTGCGGCACCCTCGTTGCCTGCTTGTTCAAATGGATGATATCAGGCCGCATACTGCAACAGTATACCACCCTGATTCAAAGCCTCAACGCTTGAACAGATCTCCCAGATCGTCCATGATGCTGCCGTCTTTGTCCTTGTCGAGAAAACCGGTCAGGCTGCCCAGAATGCCGCCGCCGCTGCCGCCGCCGAAGATCGAGCCAAGATCGGAGATGCCGACATTTTGCTCGGCTGTCTTCTGGCCGAGCGCGCTCATCAGGATCGGTGCAAGCATCGAAAGGATGCCGCCCTTTTTCTGATCAAAGATGCCGGCTTTCTGGGCCAGCGGTTCGTTGCTGCCGCTGAAGATGTGGCCGAGAATCTTGCGGCCGTCATCCACGTCGACGTCCCTTACGCTGCGGACATCGTCCCTGGCATGGTCCGCCAGTGCCTTGGCCAGACTAGCTGCGCCTTCCGTACCGGATTCGGCATTGCGGCGCATGCCTTCCATCATAGCCGGGAGCCCTTCTCTGGCGGTTTGTTCAACTTCCCTTTGCTCGAGGCCGAGTGATGACGCTATCTCACCCAAGAGATCGCCTTCGCCGAGTTTTCCCTGCAACATACTGAGAATATCCATGATATCTCCTTCCACATGCGGTCGCATGTTCTGCCTGCATTTTACTGCAGTTGCGCCCGCCTGTTATGATCATCATTCTACTTTGCTTTCAATGCAGGCGTCTGCCGAACGATCTTTCGTACCACAAGTACCGATTCAGCATGCTATCCCCCAATCAGGCTGGCGCACAAAAATATTACGCTAAGATATCGTATGGATAAAAACAGTCTTACCCGGCAGCTGAACCTGCTCGATGCAACCGGTATCGGTGTCGGTGCCGTCGTCGGCGCCGGCATTTTTGTCATTACCGGCGTGGCCGCCGCTGTGACGGGGCCGTCCCTTATTCTTGCGCTCGTTCTGGCGGCTGTCGCCGCCACCTGCAACGGGCTTTCCTCCGCTCAGCTGGCGGCCGAAATGCCGGCGTCCGGAGGCACCTATGCGTACGCGTCGGAAAAACTTTCGCCCCATGCCGGATTTGCCGCCGGCTTCATGTTTCTTGTCAGCAAACTTTCTGCCGGATCCGTCGTCGCACTTGGATTCGGCAATGCCTTTGCCGCTTTTGTCCCGGGTACATCGCCATTTCTCGTCACCTCGCTCCTCGTTTTGCTCCTGACCGTACTGAATCTGTTCGGGATCAAAAAGGCGGGGCGCATCAATGTGGTCATTGTCGCCCTGACCGTGACGGCACTCATACTCTTTTCCGGACGCGGTCTGGCTGCGATCGATCCGCAAAACTTTTCGCCCTTTTTTACGAACGGTGTGCCGGGACTTCTGGAGGGGGCTGCCCTCATGTTCTTTGCCTTTACGGGCTACGCCCGCATCACGACGCTCGGCGAGGAAGTCATCAACCCGAAAAAAACGATTCCTCAGGCCGTCATTATCACCCTGGCGATCACGTCACTGCTTTATCTGGCGGTGGCAATTGTTTCGGTCGGCGTGCTCGGCAGCAGTGAACTCGGCCTGTCGCCGGCACCGCTCTTTTTTGCAGCCGAGCGAATCGGTGCGGGATGGCTCGTGACGCTGCTCAGCCTTGCGTCTCTGACGGCACTGTTCGGCGTACTGCTGTCACAAATTGCCGGCATCAGCCGGATGACCTTTGCGATGGCAAAAGGCGGCGATCTGCCGCGAATTTTTGAACGGGTCCGGCGTCAGGTTCCGGCGATCGGTGTCGTCACGTCCGGCGTCGCCATCTGGCTTCTCAGCTTGGTCGGATCAATTCCATTCATTGCCAAAACGGCTTCGTTCTCGATTTTGCTTTACTATTCGCTCGCCAATTTAGCGGCGCTGCGTCAGACCAAAACACACCGGATTGTGCCGAAAGCCGTTTCTGTGATCGGCCTGATCACGTGTCTCGTGCTGGCCGCATCGCTGCCTCCGGACACCATCCTGCTCGGCCTCGCCGTGCTCGCGGGCGGCTTTATCCTGCGCACGGCGTATCGGGCCTTCGCCAGACAGAGGGCTGAATCAGATGCGGGCGAGCAGTGATTTGACTGCCTGAGCGCTCTCCGCCTTGATGCGTTCGGCATCGAGTGTCTTGAATTCGCCGTTTTCGTAAAGGATTTTGCCGGCCGCCATGGTCAGGCAGACGTCACTCGCCTGCGCTGAATGAAAGAGCAGGGCCAGAGGATCGTCCGCCGGAATGAGATGGGGACGGTCCAGATCGAGGACAAACAGATCGGCCGGCAGATCCGGCAGAATCTGTCCGCCTGCCCGCCCCTGCACGCGATAGCCGTTCTCAAATGCCGCGGACATCAGTGCCTCAACATCGAGCTGAAGCGGATCGAAGCGATATCCCTTCTGGATCATGGAGGCCAGATGGAGCTCCTCCAGCTGGTTCAGATTGTTGTTTGAGGCAGCACCGTCCGTTCCGACGGCAAACGGCAGACCGGCTGCCTGCCAGGCCGGAATATCGGCGATGCCGCTGCCCAGCTTCAGGTTGCTGCCGGGGCAGTGGACCGGCACAACGTTCCGCGTTTGCATCAGAGCGATATCGTCCGCCGAGATATGCACAGCGTGTGCCACCTGGGTCTTGTTGTGCAGAAGACCGCAATGTTCGAACCAGGCTAACGGCGTCATGCCGTGGCGCTCCAGCGACTGTTCATGTTCAAAGCGGGTTTCGGACAGATGGGTGTGAACCGACAGATTGTGCTCGGCGGCGAAAGCCGCAACGGCACGCACCGTCTCTTCGTCCGACGTGTATTCGGCATGGAGTCCGGCGTCGACGGTGATATAGTCTGCCCGGTTGTCCTTCTGGACCCAGTCCAGCAAGGCGAGCGTTTCCTGCACGCCGCGGCGGTTTTCAAACGGTTCGTCCCCGCTGCCGATGCCGTAGCAGAGATTGGCCCGGATGCCGGCATTGAGGCACTCGTCGGCGATGTCCACGATGTACATGTACATATCCGAAAACGACGTGACACCACCGGCAATCATTTCGAGGAGGCCGAGTTTCGTGCCGATCCGCATGTCGTTTGCCGTCATTTTCGCTTCGAACGGGAAAATGGCTTCTGTCAGCCAGCGCTGCAGGTTAAGCCCGTGACCGCGGCTTCTCAGCAGCGTCATCGGGATGTGGCAGTGTGCATTGACAAGACCCGGCAGCAAAAGTTTATCCTGCCCGTCGTAAATGCGCGTCCCGGCAGGGACATCCAGCCGCTCTGACGAGACGGCGGCAATGCTGCCATTCTGAATAAGGACATCGGCAACCGTCGTCCCTCTGCCTTCTGGTATCCGTATTTGTCGAAACAGCATGCTACTCCTCGCTTTTTTGGCTGGAATCAGGTGAACCCCGGTCCGCCGCCGGTTTTGTGGTCGATTGTGGAGACGAACGCGCCGCCCAGCACATTGCCGAACGTGACAAAAGCCAGATTCTTCAATACATTCCATATCGTCAGCTGTCCGATCGGCGTGCCCGCCGCTTCAGCCGCCTGTCTTGCACCGGCATCGGCAGCCGCCAGCAGTCCGGCAGGCAGCGTGTACATGTTGGCGATGCTGTTCTCAAATCCAAGCAGAACAAAAAGAAAGATCGGAAAGTAAATGACCAGCGCCTTATCCGTAATGCGTTTGCACCTGGCAGCCACCAGCACGCCGATGCAGACGAGAATGTTGCAGGCAGTGCCGAGCACAATCAGGCGCAGAATGCCGTACCCCGCCTTATTTGCAGCCGCATCGATGAGGAAGAGACTGTAACGTCCGGAGAGATACTGAAACAGACCGCCCGCATGCATCATCAGGACGATGATGATCGATCCGAGCAAATTGCCGCTCCAGACGACCACCCAGTAGCGGAGTGTGCAGCGAATCGAATTCAGCTGGGCCAGAATCGGCGTCAGGAGCAGGATACGGCCGGTAAACACTTCCGCCCCCGTGACCGCTGCGAGAATGACGCCGGCCGGGAAAATGGCGGCGGACAAGATGCGCCTGATACCGGGTTCCGGCGAAAAGGCACCTAACGCAATCGAGGCGGCGCCGGCAAAGGATATCAGCATCCCCGCCAGCACCGCCAGCAAAAACAAGTTGATCCACTCGGGTCGCGCCCGTTCTCCCTTTGCTATCCGGCAGTAGAATTCAGTGATGCCGGACGCGGGGCTCACGCCATTGCGGCACGCTTCTCCGCCGCCTGCACGACATGTTCGACCAGCACGGACGTCGTGACGGTACCGACACCACCCGGCACCGGTGTCAGCGCCGCTACGATCGGGTCGACCTCAGCCTGACGGACGTCGCCGACCAGTTTGCCTTCATCCGTGACATGGATGCCGACATCGACCACAATCTGTCCCGGAGTGAAAAATTCGGGGCCGAGCATCTCGGCCTGTCCGGCGGCAACAAAGACAATCTCGGCCTCGCGCACGCGCGCCGCCAGATCGACGGTGCGCGTATGGCAGACCGTCACCGTGGCATGTCTCGCCAGACAGAGCATGGCGAGGGGTTTGCCGACGACCAGGGAGCGGCCGACGATGACGACGCGCTTCCCCTTCAGGTCGTATCCGTAATGGTCCAGGATACGGATGCACGCCTGGGGCGTGCAGGGCGAAAAGCCGCGTCCGCTGAGATTATAAACGGCAGCCATGCTCTCATCCGTTATCCCGTCGACATCCTTGTCGGACGACAGGACATTCCGCACGTGATCTTCATCGAGATGGTCCGGCAAAGGGCGAAACAGGAGACAGCCGGCGATCGTGTCATCGGCGTTGATCTCCTCCAGCTTTGCTTCAAGCGTCTCGCCTGTCACATCCTCCGGGAAGGCAAATACTTCGACGTCGACACCGACGGATTGCATGCGTTTCGTGGCACCGCGCTCATACGACAGATCGTCCTCCCGCTCACCCACCCGCACTATTGCAAGTTTCGGTGCACGTCCCTGTTTTTCCAAAAGGCGCGCTACTCTGGCTTGAAGGTCCTCCTTCATAGCCGCTACTACTTCCTTGCCGGTCAACAACATCGTCTCAAATTCTCCTTCTTACTTGTGTTCAACGAGGCCGTCTTCAACGGCGTTGAACAACGTCTCCGTGCGGCGTCTGTACTGTCTCAGCAGTGCGTGAGCGTGCTCGTTCAGTTGATCCGCCTTCTCACGGTCCTTCATCAGCTTGGTGTTGATAAACACGTTGAGGCTGGCAGCCCGGAGCGCGGCCTGGCAGAAAATAACGCCGCAGCCGACATCGGAAATGGCCAGCTTCGTGCCTTTCTCGAAAAATTTCTCCAGAAGCGTGACCGCTTCGCCGACCGTTTCCATAATCTGCATCGGCACGGAGCACGCCACGTTCAAAGCTTCTTCGAGGACTTTCGCTTTTTCCGCCCGCTCTTCGTCCGTTCCGGAAGGAAGGCCGTAGGCGCGCGAGAGCGGTTCAAATACCTGTGCGTCTTCTTCGACAAGCTCGAGGAGACGATTCTGCAGTTTCGTCGATTGCGCTTTCAGGGCATGGATATCGGCCTCGACATCGGCATACTTTTTCTTGCCGACGGTCAGACTGCCGACCATGTTGCCAAGCGCCACACCGAGGGCACCGACCAGTGCGCTGGCACCGCCGCCGCCCGGAACGGGCGCCTTCGAGGCAAGCTCCTCGACAAACGTCTCAATGGATAATGATTTCATGTCGTCACCTCACTCCAGAATTGCTTTAGAACAGCCCTGAGATCCTGCCATCGTTGTCCACGTCAATGCGCTCGGCCGCCGGCACTTTCGGCAGACCCGGCATGGTCATGATGTCACCCGTCAGGGCAACGATAAACCCGGCACCGGCCGATATTTTAAGGTTTCTCACCGTGATCGTGAAGTCGCGGGGTGCACCGAGGAGCGTCGCGTCATCGGAGAAGCTGTACTGGGTCTTCGCAACACAGATCGGCAAGTTGCCGTAGCCCATTTCAACGATTTTTTCCGCCTGCTTTTTCGCGCCCGGTGTCAGTTCCACGCCGTCGGCCCGGTAAATGCGGGTCGCGATGGCATTCAGCTTCTCTTCGATCGTCGTATCGTCTTCATAAGTGAAAGAGAATCCGTTCGAGCCGCCTTCGGCCAGCCGAACCACTTCCTCGGCCAGGGCGACGCCGCCTTCGCTGCCTTTGCCCCAGACTTCGGACAGCGCCACGTTGACGCCCAGTTCCTTGCATTTTGTCTCGATCAGGCTGAGTTCGGCTTCCGAGTCGGTCGGGAAACGGTTGATCGCGACCACGGCCGGCAGGTTGAACACCGTTTTGATGTTTTCAATATGCTGCAGCAGGTTCGGCAATCCGGCGGCCAGGGCATCCAGATTTTCCGTTCCCAGATCGGCTTTTTTCACGCCGCCGTGATGCTTCAGTGCACGCACGGTCGCCACGACGACCACCGCATCCGGCTGCAGTTCAGCCATGCGGCACTTGATGTCAATGAATTTTTCGGCGCCGAGGTCACCGCCGAAACCGGCTTCGGTGACGCAGTAATCGCCCAGTTTGAGTGCAAGCTGGGTCGCCGCGACCGAGTTGCAGCCGTGTGCGATATTGGCAAACGGTCCGCCGTGAATGAATGCCGGGGTGCCTTCCAGTGTCTGCACCAGGTTCGGCTTCATCGCATCCTTCAGAAGCGCAGCCATCGCGCCTTCGGCTTTCAGCTCTTTCGCCGTGACCGGCTCATTGGCGTTCGTATAGGCGACGACGATATTGCCGAGGCGGTTTTTCAGGTCTGTCAGATCCTTGGACAGGCAGAGCACGGCCATGACTTCGGACGCAACCGTGATGTCAAAGCCATCTTCGCGCGGCACGCCGTTCCCTCTGGCGCCGAGCCCGTTCACGATGCTGCGCAGCTGGCGGTCGTTCATATCGACGGCGCGGCGCCAGATGATGCGGCGTACGTCGATGCCGAGCTGATTGCCCTGATGAATGTGGTTGTCCATCATGGCTGCCAGCAGGTTGTTGGCTGCACCGATCGCATGAAAATCACCGGTAAAGTGCAGGTTGATGTCTTCCATCGGGACGACCTGCGCATATCCGCCGCCCGCCGCTCCGCCCTTGATGCCGAACACGGGACCGAGGCTCGGTTCGCGCAAGGCGATGAACGCGTTCTTGCCGATCCGGTGCAGCGCGTCAGCGAGGCCGACGGTGGTCGTTGTCTTGCCTTCGCCCGCCGGCGTCGGTGTAATGGCGGTAACCAGGATCAGTTTGCCGTTCGGTCTGGCATTAATATCCTTCAGCTCGGATACATTGATCTTGGCTTTGTAATGGCCGTACGGCTCAATCGCTTCAGTCGCAAGTCCAATTTTCTCGGCGATCTTTACAATCGGTTGAATCGTGGTTGCCTGGGCAATTTCAATATCGGTTTTCATTCGTGTGCAGCCTCCATGCAAAATTTGCAAATAAAAAAATAGCGAGGGCAAAAGTACCCCTCGTTTCATACTATCATAAACTGGCCGGCAGACCGGCACGGACGGTTGTGGATTATTACAAGGCTTGAGTGCGGCCGTGCTGAATTTTCGTGCGATCCGTGATCGTGCCGCCGCCCGCGACATCGTCCCCATCATAGAAGACAACGGCCTGCCCCGGTGAGACAGCCCGCACCGCCTCGTCAAAAACGACCTCGGCCGTTTCGTCCGGGAGCAGTGTAACCCGAGCCGGCGCCGGCGTGTGAGCGGCCCGGATTTTGGCGTTCACGCGCATCGACTGGCCCTGTGTCAGCGGCCGGATCCAGTTCAGATGATCCGCCTGAAGCGCTTCTGAAAAGAGCGCCGACGGTGGCCCCAGCACCACCTGATTTTCCTCGTGCCGGATATCGACCACATAGAGCGGTTCGGTCAGCCCGCCGAGTCCGAGGCCGCGCCGCTGACCGATCGTGTAGTGCCAGATGCCGCGGTGCGTCCCCAGCCGGTTCCCCTCGGCATCAACAAAATCGCCGCCGGCGCCGTCCGTCATCGCATCGATGAACCGTCCGTGGTCACCGTCAGGGATAAAGCAGATATCCTGGCTGTCGCGCTTTCTGGCGGTAATCAGGCCGTGGGCTGCGGCCAGCCGGCGCGCCTCCCCCTTGATCAGCGCATGAAGCGGAAAGAGCGTGCCCCCCAGCTGTTCCTGAGTCATGGCGTAAAGAAAGTACGTCTGGTCCTTGGCCAGATCCTTCGGTTTGGTCAGAATCCGCCGGCCGTCTTCGTCCTGCCGGATCCCGGCATAGTGGCCGGTGGCCACATAGTCGAATCCGAGCGCACGGGCCTGCACAAGCAGTTTGTCGAACTTGATGAAGCGGTTGCAGAGAATGCAGGGGTTTGGCGTCTGTCCCAGGCAGTAGGTGCGCACGAACGGGTCAATCACCTGCTCGACGAATGCGTCTTCGTAGTTAAACACGTAATGGGCGATACCGAGTGTACCGGCCACCCGCTTCGCGTCATCAATGTCATCGAGCGAGCAGCACGTGCGCGTGCTCTTTTCGCCCGCTTCGCGGCCGTCATGAAGTTTCAGCGTGACGCCCGCGACCTCGTGCCCCTGCTGCAAGAGCAGCAGTGCCGCGACCGAGCTGTCGACACCGCCGCTCATCGCCACCATCACCCGTGCCATGCGGTGTCCTCATCGGCCAGGGTTGCCATGATGTCCTTCGTCGTAAGATAGACGTGTTCTTGCATATCGGTTCGGTTCTGATAGAAGCGGGCTTTTTCCGCGGATGGCACAAAGACGCGTTCCACCGACTGGAATGCGTCGATGACGGAGTAATCGGGGTAGAGACCGACGCCGACACCGGCCAGCACGGCGGCACCGAGTCCGCCTGCCTCCTCCAGCCGGCAGAGGCGCCGGATATCCGTCTGCAGCACGTCGGCCAGAATCTGACACCAGAGATCCGAGCGCGCACCGCCGCCGACCGCGCTGATCTGCTTCACCAGCCCGTCCGGATCGAGGCGACGCCGGATCACATTCAAATGCAGGGCAACCCCTTCCAGTACGGCTCGCGTCATATCGGCCGCCGTCGTTTCCTGTTTTAAGCCGAGAAATGCGCCTTTCGCTTTGGGGTTCCAGTACGGCGCACGCTCGCCCATCAGGTACGGCAGGAACAGAACGCCGTTCGCACCGGGTCCCGACAAGCGCATGTCGGCTTCAAGCGCATCGCGATCTGCCTTTCTGACGCCCAGAAGACCGCTCAGCCAGGCATAGCTGCTGCCGGCCGACTGCATGGTGCCGGTCGGGGAATACATATTTTCAATGACGTGACAGAAGTTGAAGGTCCCGTCCTGTACTTCGTTCTTCGGTGCATCCGTCGACTCCATCAGCCACCCGGACGTGCCGATGCAGACATGGACGCGTCCCGGCGCGATGCAGCCGGCTCCCAGATTGGCTGCCGGTCCGTCACCGCCGCCCGTGACAACCGGTACGCCGGACGGCAGGCCGAGATCGAGTGCGGCCTCCTTGAGGAGATGGCCGACGACCGACGCCGACGGTCTGACGCCGGGCATTTTGTCGGCCGGGACACCGAACCGCTCGAGCAGATCTTCCGACCAGGTGCGCGTGCGGATATCAAAAAGGGTGGTGGCACTCGCATCGCTCGGATCGGTGCACACAACGCCCGTCAGGCGGTAGACGAGATAATCCTTCGCATTCAGATACGCCGCCGTGCGCCGAGCAACGGCCGGTTCTTTATCCATTATCCAGCGGATTTTCGCGAGTGTGGTCGTCTCGCTGCTGCGGTGACCTGTCAGGTGAAACAGCGTCTTTGCATCGATTCGTTCGTCAATCCAGCGTTTCTGCTCGCCCGCCCGCTGATCCGCCCAAAGAATGTGCGGACGCAGCACACGTCCGTCCCGGTCGATCGGCAGACAGCCGGTCATGTGTCCGGAAAAACCGATGGCGACAACATCGGCCGCCTCAACATGTGCCAATACCTCCCTCGTCGAACGGCACACAGCCAGCCACCAGTCGTCCGGGTCCTGTTCGGCCCAGTTGCCGTGAAAATAATGTGTCGCATACGGCGATGTAAACGAAGCGACGAGCCGGCCGTATTCGTCATACAGGCTGGCCTTGTTGCCCGATGTCCCTAGATCGTGAGCGAGAACAAGCGCAGGCATAGCGGACCTCCTTATCGATATTCTTCCCCCATTCTAAACAATAATCGGGCCTGATGCGGGGATTGCACCGTCGTCGCAGCGGCAATTTGTGGTAGATTGACCTTATCCGCGGGCTATGTTTCAGTCCGCCTGACAACGATAAAGATGAAGGGCAAAAACGGGTGGTAAAGAAACCGCACATCACCGTTGCCGGTGCGATCAACGACGATATTCTGGCCCGATCCGGCCAGCGGCTGAACCTGCACGATTCCAATCCGGGAACGGTAACGAGACGAATCGGCGGTGTCGGTCTCAATATTGCGAGGAATCTGATGCTGCTCGGCAGTGATGTCCGCTTCATCTCGGCAGTCGGTTCCGGCTTTCGAGAGCAGATGCTGCCGGACGACGGCGCCGGCAGACTCTCTGCCGAGCGGATTGTGCACGTGCCCCGCTACCCCTCGGCGACGTATGTCGCACTGCATGGTCATGACGGCGATATGACGGCGGCCGTCTCCGACATGCGCATCTACGACGAACTCGATCCGGCCTGCCTCGCGAAAGCCATCGCTGACGTGAATGTGTCGGATGCACTCGTCATCGACGCAAACCTGAACGACCGGACGCTTTTCGCCGTCACAGATGGCGTGACCGTACCGATCGTGTGCGACCCTGTTTCGATCGCCAAATCGACGCGCATCCGCCCGTATCTGGCAAAACTGAGCCTCTTCAAGCCAAATGCCGAGGAGGCGGGGGCACTGCTGGGATTTCCGGTTCAAACGATCACCGATGCGATGCGAGCTGCCCGCGCGTTTATCGCGCTCGGTGTCGGCGTCGTCTGTCTGTCGCTCAGCCGGCAGGGCATGATTCTGGCCGATCGCCGCGAAATGATTCACGTGCAGGGCCGTCCGCGCCGGATTGAAAATGCGACCGGTGCCGGAGATGCCATGCTGGCCGCACTGACCTTTGCCTTATGCAGGGGGACGAATCTGCGCAAGATGGGCGAACTTGCGGTCGCGGCATCCCTCATCACGCTTGAGCACGACGAGGCCGTCAATCCGCGCCTTCCGGACTGTTTCAGCGAGGACGTGCGAGGCCTCGTTACCATCAAGCCGCTTTACGATTAACCACTCGGAACCACATTGAACGAACAGGAGCCAAAGCATATGAATCAGCTGAATACCTACCTGAAAGTAGCCCCGCATGCGGCGGAGGCCATCGCCGCCGGCAAACCGGTCGTGGCGCTGGAATCCACGATTATTTCACACGGCATGCCGTATCCCAAAAATGTTGAGACGGCACTGCAGGTCGAGGAGACGGTGCGCGCAAACGGCGCCATCCCGGCCACCATCGCACTTTTAGACGGAAAAATTGTAGTCGGGCTCGACCGGGACGAGATCGAAGCGCTCGGCAAAGCCGGCCTGTCCGTCACGAAAACATCCCGGCGCGACATGCCGATCGTGCTGGCCGAAAAAAAGATGGGCGCGACGACGGTCGCCGCCACCATGATCGCCGCCAATCTGGCGGGTATTCCGATTTTCGCAACAGGCGGTATCGGCGGCGTGCATCGCAAGGGCGAACAGACGCTGGACATTTCAGCCGATCTGGAGGAACTGGCAGTCACGCCCGTGATGGTGGTCTGCTCCGGCGCCAAATCGATCCTCGATATCGGACGCACGCTGGAATATCTGGAAACGAAAGGCGTGCCGGTCGTCGGCTATGAAACGGACGAGATGCCGGCTTTTTACACGAGGAAGAGCGGCTTCCCGCTGACCATCCGTCTGGACGATCCGGAAAAGACTGCCGAAGCCTTCAGGATCAAGCGGGCGCTCGGGCTGTCGGGCGGCATGGTCATCGCGAATCCCGTTCCCGCAGATGCCGAAATGGACCCGGACCTCATTAACCAGACAATCACGGAGGCACTTGCCGATGCTGACAGGAAGGGCATAACCGGCAAGGACATCACACCATTTCTCCTGGACCGCATTCAGCGGCAGACGTCCGGCAGGAGCCTTGAAACGAACATCCGCCTCGTCTTGAGCAATGCGGCGCTCGCAGCCCGCATTGCCGTGGCACTCAGCCGCCGGCCTTAAGAAAAGGAGTCGCAAATGGAAAAGCTTTATCACATCAATCTGGATGACTCGCATGGCGCGAAGTACGCCATCCTTCCCGGCGATCCGGGGCGGGTCGAAAAAATCGCAGCCAATCTGGATAACCCGCATTTTCTGGCGCAGAATCGTGAGTATACGACCTGGCTCGGTGAGCTGGAGGGCGAGCGCGTCCTCGTTATGTCGACCGGCATGGGCGGACCGTCGACCGCCATTGGCGTGGAAGAGCTGTACATGACGGGCGTGCGAAATTTTATCCGCATCGGGACGTGCGGCGGCATGCATCTCGATGTCAAGGGCGGCGATCTCGTCATTGCGACCGGCGCCATTCGGATGGAGGGCACCTCGAAGGAATATGTCCCGGTCGAATTCCCGGCTGTCGCCAATCTGGAGCTGACCAATGCACTGGTCGATGCGGCGAAGAAGAAACATTACGCCTTCCATACAGGCGTCGTTCAGTGCAAGGATTCGTTTTACGGCCAGCATTCACCGGACCGCATGCCGTCCGGTGTCGAGCTGATGCAGAAATGGGACGCCTGGATCAAGGCGAACTGCCTTGCCTCCGAAATGGAGAGTGCAACCCTCTACATCGTCAGTCAAGTTCTCGGCGCCCGGGCTGCCTGCATCCTGAACACCATCTGGAATCAGGAGCGGGCGAGGAAGGGACTTGACGATCCGCACAGCCACGACACGTCAAAGGCGATTGAAGTGGCCGTCGAGGCCATTCGAATCCTGATTAAAAGCGAGACTTCGAACGCCGGCTAATGTATGGACGCCGAGTAATAAACGAGAAACAACACGACATCAGCACCAAAGCAAAAGCCGCCCGCAAGCGGCTTTTACTTTGACCTTCTAACGCTTTCCTCAGCGCTGGACGCTGTATTCAGCCGTAACACCGGCCGATATTTCGATGGTGCCGGGGATGACCATGATACCGGCCCCTTTCATCTCGGGCATGGGTGCCTGGACGGTGTCGGCCGCATATGTTCCGTACGTCACTTCTTCCATCGATTTCAAAACCAGTTCGCCTTCCAGGCCGGCCGCTGCCAGAAGAACCCCCGCCTTTTCGGCCGCACGGGCCACCGCCAGTCGAAGCGCTTCATCGTACGCTTCATTCTTGTTTTCCTTGTCGAAGACGAGGCTGCCGACATCATTGGCGCCGGCCTCAATGACGGCATCGAGCAGGGCGCCGACGCTGTCCAGATCGCGGATCGTGATCGCGAGCGAATTTCTCGCCAGATAGCCGGTCATGCGCGGCGTCGACCGGCTGTAGTCATAAACCGCCTCGACACCGACACTCTGCGTCTTGATGTCGTCATCCGCGATTCCGGCGTCCTTGATGGCCGCCAGCACGTCATCCAGAATGGCGCTGACATCGGCCATGGCGTCCGCGGCTTTATCGCGTTCGACTGACGCGCCGGCCGTGAGATAGGCGATATCCGGTTCGACCGTCACGCTGCCCACAGCGCCGGCTCGTAACACCGTTTCACTTTTCACTTCATCCTCCGTTTCGGCTCTGGCGGGCTGTCCGCCGATTGCGGTGACGGCGAGAACGCCCATCACGAGTGCCAGTGCCAGGATCAATATCTTTTTCATCTTAATCTGCCTTTCCGCCCTGACGGGCGCTTACCTGTTTCTTCCTGATGCGGAATAGCTGTTAGACGAAAATGGAAACGGGAATGTTCCCGTTTTCTCAAAAAAGCCGCCCGAAGGCGGCTTTCATCAACGGTGCCAGGCACATTCAGTCGGCCGTTTTGAACTCCACCGCCACGCTGGCGACGATTTCGAGCGTCCCCGGGATGACGTTCACACCGGACGCTTCTTCAACTGCCATGTCCATCTGACGGACATTGCCGGCATACGTCTGGTAGCTCACTTCTTCAAATGTCTGAGGAATCATTTCGCTGTCAATGCCGGCGGCCGCAGCCAGCACGTCAACTTTTTCGGTGGCTCGCGCCACGGCCAGCGCGAGTGCCTCGTCATACGCTTCATCCTTGTTTTCCTTGTCAAAGGCGAGGCTGCCGACATCATTCGCGCCGGCTTCGATCACGGCGTCATAAATGACGGCGACATCGTCCAGATTGCGGATCGTGACCGTCAGCGAATTTCTGGCCATGTAACCCTGCAGCATGCGAGTCGAGCGGCTGTAATCGTAGATCACATCGACACCGATGTGCTGGGTTTTGATGTCTTCGTCCGCGACGCCTGCAGCTTTAACGGCCGCCAGAACGTCGTCCATGATCAGGTTAACGTCCTCCATGGCGTCAGCAGCATTATCGCGTTCGCTGCTGGCACCGACTGTCAGATATGCAATATCAGGATCGACTGTCACGCGGCCCACGGCGCCCGTTCGGAACACTGTGCCGTCCTTGCTGTCGTCATTCGTCTCAGCCTCTGCTGCCTGTCCGCCGATCAGGGTGACGGCGAGAAAGCCGAGTACAAGCGCCAATGCGATGGTGATTATTTTTTTCATGTGATTTCCTTTCCGCCCTGACGGGCCATGAGCTTTTCCGCCTTTTGCGGATATGTGTTAGACGAAGCCCTGCAAAAAAGGTTCCCGTGAAAAATGAATTCGCGAAAAAGATTCTCGGCCGCCTTTTTGCATGCGCGTTGTCGCCGGTTTCAGGCTGAGATACACTGATACAACTGACAAGAAGCCGGATAGACTCCTGACGGCAGAATCAGGGAGGGACGCTATGAAACACATCGCACTGCTGACGACCGGCGGCACGATCGCCAGCCAGCTTGATGAGGAAACGGGACTGCAGATTGCCGGCACGCTGACGGGTGAAGCGATTTTTGCCGCCAGCGGCATAGATCCCGCCAAATTCGGACTTGAGGTATCGGTTCATTCCATTTTTCAGCTGCCGAGCAGCAGTATGGATTTTGACCGCAATGACGAGATGATCCGCCGTATGGAAATGCTCCGGGCCGAAGGCGCGGACGGGTTTGTCATCACGCACGGGACGGATGCCATGGAGGAGACGGTCTACTACCTGGATCTCCACTGGCCGTTCGATGAACCGGTTGTCGTCACGGGATCGCAGTTCGACCCGGCGGCACACAATACGGATGCCTTTCATAATCTCCTGACGGCGCTCCGCGTCGCAGCCTCCGAAGCCTCGCAGTCGCGCGGCGCACAGCTCGTGTTCAACGACACCATCCTGAACGCACGCTACGTGACCAAATGGCACACATCCAACATCAGCGCATTCGGTGCGCCGGTGACCGGCCCAGACGGGGTCAGCGATGTCGACCGCATCCATTATTATGCGCCGCCCCGGCCGCGGACCGTATTTCCCGTGCCTGCGGGCAGCCACGCTGATAAACGCGTGGAAATCGTCCCGTGCTACGTCGGGGCGGATCCTGACATCATCACGTATCATGCCGAGAAAGGCGCGGCGGGACTCGTGATCGAAGGCTTCGGCCGCGGCCAGCTGACGATTGCCCTGGCCGACAAGGCGAAAGCGGTGATGGCAAACGGCCTGCCCGTCGTGATCACATCGGCGTGCATGAACGGCTATGTCGCCCCGATCTACGGGTATGACGGCAGCTTCGGCGATCTCATGGCAAACGGCGCGATCGGCGGCGGCGACTTCGGGACAAAAAAGGCCCGCATTCTGCTCCACTCGCTGTTCATGGCGGGTATCGCGGAACCGTCACTGATCGCGGAGGCGTTTCGGCAGTAATCTTCCCGCAAAACATGGCGCTTCAGACTGCCTTTTGCCGTCCCTGTACGATAGAATGACACGGGAGCATCGACCCGCTTGCTTCATGGAGGAGCTTTATGAATTTGCAGGATCGAAAAAACAGGGATGTCGCGACGATTGCCTCGATTGTCCGCATCATCCTCGTCATCGGCGTCATTGCGGCCTTGATCTACGGAGGCCTGAAGGCATTTTTCTTTCTCCTGCCGATCGTGATCGGGCTGGTGCTTGCCACCGCGTCCGTGACCATCTCCAAGTGGCTGATTCGCCAGTTTCAGAGACTGCCGATGGTTCAGCCGAAACCGTCTTCGATCGGCAAGAATCACTTTCAGCGTGGCCTCTCGGTTTTTCTCTATATTCTCCTGTTCATTTTTATGGGCTTTCTTTTGTCCTTCGTCGTGACCTTCATCATCCGCATTCTTTCGACGTTGTCGCGTGAAATTCCGGCCTGGATGGGCGAAACCTCAATTATCGATCACCTGATGCGGGAAATCTCGGCGATCTCACAAAACCTCGGCAATATCTTCGATTCGGATGCACTCCAGTCGATCCGGGAATCGCTCCAGAATCTGCAAAGCAGCATCATCAGTTCGCTGCCTCAGGTTGTGACACGCATGCTTTCCATCATTACAGGACTGTTTTCAAGCCTTCCGCGCGTAATTCTCGTCTCCGTCATCACCGTGCTTTCAGGCTTCTACTTCATCGTGCAGACGGAACGCCTGTACCGGCTGGCCTTGCGCATCGTGCCGGACCGTAATCTCGTCCGCAAGGTCTTCGTCCTGATCCACAGTCTGACACTGACCTTATTCCGACTTATGGGCGGGTATCTGGTTCTGCTCTTTATTACGTTCATTGAAGCCTACATCGGATACCTCATCATCGGCATCGACAGTCCCCTTACCTGGGCGATCGTCACAGGCATCGTCGATCTGCTGCCGATCCTCGGCATATCGTTCACCATGATTCCGATGTCCATCGTCTATCTTGTTTCGGGCGATGCACTGATGGGCATCGGGATTCTCATCCTGTTCATCGCCATGACCGTCCTGCGCCGACTGATTGAGCCGGCTATCATCGGCAACGCCATGCGGCTGCACCCACTGATGACGATACTCTCCATGATTATCGGCATTGCCGTCATGGGCCTCGGCGGCCTTCTGGTCGGACCGCTCGTGTTCTTCATCGCAAAGGAGATCTACGACACGTTTGAAGTGGAGAAGAAACTGCGCACAGCCATTGGCGACATGCTTGCGAAATCAGGCGACAAAGACGAACCGAACCCTGCCTGATGGGCGATCAGGCGGTGAAATAAAGAGTCGTCAAGTTCGTTTGCTGTCTACACGATGGCTTCACGCAGCCACTCCAGGGCGCAATTCACCATGTACTCTCCCAGTTCCCTGCTGGCATCGACGGCACTTTCGGCAAACCATTCTGTGTTGCGCACACATCGGCTTAAATCGACATTGTCCGGATAAACGCCAAGCATCAGAGACGTTTCCCACTTTCCAGCATGATCAAATCCGCCGCATTTTTTCTGGGCATCTTTTCCAAGGAGCGGAATCACCTTGATGTAGGAAAAGGGATCGTCACCTGTGCCAAAATTCTCATAATAATCGGCATAGGCATTGCTCCCCCACCACCCTTTTCCAAAGGTATCTTCCATGTACTCCATGGTCACTTTCTTTGCGGCCTTATGGCAGGCAATCGTCATCGGCATCAAGCCCTCATTTTCGGTCTGATGATGGACGACGCAGTAAATATTTTTCATACCGCCGTAAATCATGGACTTGAGGATGCAGTACAGATACTGCGTGTATGTGTCTTCATCTACATGAATCGTGCCGGTCTCCGGGCCGCCTGCCGCATATGACGCCACGCCGTACCAGATGGGCGGACAGACCACGATTTCCTTTTCCTTCTCCAGTGCCTCGAGGCAGCCGCTGATCACCATCGTATCCGTGCCGCATGAGGCATGGTGCGCATGGTATTCAATCGTGCCGATTGGAATAATGACGGGTACTCTTCTCTTTTTAGCATCTTCAATATCATCAAAAAACATATTCACAAGCTGCATATCGACACTACCTTACTTTCTCTGTGTGTTTTCCCATTGTGAGCATAAATGGCGTCCAATTGATGACATTCTATTCGCTGCGCCCGCTTTCCACAAAAAAAATGCCTGCGGCACTTCTGTCAGGAAGTACCGCAGACACTTTGATGCCTGCCGGCATTTATGGTTTACGCCAGGCGGCTATTTGCCTGCGTTGGCCACTGCATTTTCTGCAGCGATGATGCCCCAGGTGGCGCAGAGGCCGTGGCCAATGCCGCCGATGGTCGTATCACCGGCCACGTTGGCGGATCCGATGATTTCACCGGCCAGATAGGCACCGCCGACGACTGTGCCGTCTTCTCTGACGAGCTGAGCTTCATCATTGATGCGCGGGCCGCCCTGTGTCATAAGGACATAGGGAACTGTGTAAATTGCGTAGAAGGGGCCGTCTTCAAAAGCGACCAGGTTCTCTGTGCGTCCGAATACGCTGTCGCTTCCGGCTGCAGCATCCTCGTTGTACTTCTCTATGGTCGCTCCGAGGTTGCCGGCACCGATCGCAGCCGCCAGTTCTTCGATCGTATCGGCTTTGAAAATCCATTTGCCTTCTTCCAGCAGTTCGTCAAACTTCGCCTGACTGTCGACGGCACCGGCGCCCATCGCGCCGTTGATCAGGTTCACGTCGTCCGTCATCATGCTCTCCGAAAGAACAACATAGACCAGATTGTCTTCTGCTTCTGTGTAGGCAAGGCTCTTGTCTTTGGTTGTAGCTGTGGACTCATTCAGAATGCGTTCGCCGGCCTTGTTGACCAGAATGGCACCCGGATAAGCTGTGTTGGCGGTCAGCGTAGCCTGAAAGCCGCTGACGGGGATGGCTCCTGCATAACAGGCGCAGTATTCCATTTTGTCAAATGCAGCACCGGCCTTGCGTGCAAAGTTGTAGCCGGATCCGGTCGCCGTCGGCGGTTCCATGGAGGTCACCTGCGTGAAGTTGTACTCGAGGAGCCATTCTTCGCTGTAGCCGTAACCGCCCGTGGCAATAATCGTTGACGGGGCGCGCACCTCGTCTTCGCCGACCATGACGCCGACAATATTGCCGTCTTCAACGATGACATCCGTCACTTCCGTGTTCAGGATCAGCTGGGCATTCCCCTGTTCAATGTATTCTTCCAGTTTGGGCAGCAGTGCATCCAGGTATCCCAGGCCGCCGCCGGAAGGTGACATGGCCAGCGCGTACGTGACGCGATCCGGATACATCGGCTCATACGAACCGGTATCGAGGCGATACTCGTCGCCGAAATCGACGCCGACTTCATCCATCAGCCAGTCGATGGCTTCACCGGAACGCTCGGTATGCTTTTTCGCGACCGCAACGTTGAAATCCTCACCGCCGCTCAGACGCACAAAGTCCGCGTAGAACTGTTCCGGGCTGTCTTCGATCCCCGCTTCTTTCTGGATTTTGAAGCCGGTTCCGGAAATGGAACCGCCGGCAAAGAGGACGCTTCCGCCGGGACGGAAATTCTGTTCAAGCACCAGCACATTGGCACCGAGCTCGGCTGTTTTCACGGCCGAGACCAAACCGGCCATACCGGCGCCGACCACAATCACATCCGGCTCGATCGCAAGCGAATCGAGGAAGCTTGCTTCTTGTGCAGACGCTGCGCCTGACAGTGCTGCAGCAACCGCTTCTTTGATCGCTTCTGAAGTAACGGTTGCTCCGGCAACATCATCCACATCGACGGACTGCGCTTCGATGATGGCGGCTGGGATGCCTTCGATGGCCGCATCGGAAATCCCCGGCGATTCATTATGTTCGCCGATCGTGATCTCGGTGATCTCGCCGCCGGACACAACGACGGTCACCGGAACGTCGCCCATCATGCCGTCTGCACTGCCTTCATACGTGCCGTCGGCGGCAATCGCCTCTGCCAGCGGACTGCCTAAGCCGACCGCACCAAACATCAGGCAAATTGCCAATAGCCAGACTAGAAATTTTTTCATAAAATACCTCCAATAAAATTACACATTGCGTTAATGGCAATGCACAGTTTGCTGACTAAACGTCTTTCTGTCAACCGATTTTG
>DUPJ01000076.1 GCA_012838355.1 Clostridiaceae bacterium | reverse complement strand
GTAAGTAACGCAAGGATTCTTATTTTTATACCGCTCAGATCTCGCGGGTGAAAAAATAGACGAGATTGCCGAATTGCAGCTTTGCCTGATCCGGGAGGATGACTTCGCGGTATTTCGCCAGCCGGTGACCGTCCAGCACCGTACCGTTTTTGGAACCGAGATCCTCCAGAAAGAAAAGGCCGCGGCGCCGCAGGATGCGCGCGTGAATCCGGCCGCAGCGCTCGTCGTCCAGGAAGAAGTCAACTTTGCGGCTGTCCCGGCCGAGCAGGAATTCATCAACCAGAATAAACGCTTTTTCACCGAGCTCCTCATCCTTTGTGCCCGGCAGTCCCTCGCTGATAATCCCGATGGGCATGGCGGCCACATCATCGAGCGGCGCCGTGATATCGAGTTCCCGGCTGCCCCGAAAAAGTGCCGCCGTCTTCACTCGAATTTTATCCTGCCAGGCGAGGAGTCTGGTTCGGATCAGTGCCGATATGCCGTGCCTGACCATGTCAGCCGGCGGCGGCGACGCGATCAGGGAGGCCGCCTGTTCATAATCATTTGCCTGAAGCAATGACGAAAGTTTCGCCTGCATCTCCGGTGAAAAGTCGTCGGTCGGGAGGAGGGCATCGAACAGCGTCATGAGAGCACCCGGCTTCATTTGCACGGGAAGCGGCAATGCAATGATCCTGACACTGTGCCTCGAATCGAGAAACACGAGCCCTGGCACAAGCAGATCCGGGTGCGGCCAAAGCAACGCGGACTCGGCTTCGCGCACCGCAGACAGGAGCGCATTCAAAAGTGCTTTGCCGCTCGCCTGTTTCCCCTTTGCATACACGTAGCCGCCTAGCGATTCAAACCCGTGAAGGTCAAAGTAAAACGTCGCACAGCCATCGGCTGTGACGAGCGAAAATGGCAGGACGGACGGCGGACGGTGCCGTAAAAGACGGGTCAGGAGATACGGGTCCAATGACCCGCATCCCGAGATGACCAGTTCGTTCCTCGTGCGCCGCACCTGAAAGTCCGGCATTTAAAGACCGTCGAGAATCGAGAAGTCGAACACCTGTGCAATCAGACTGTTGGCAAAGGCAAGCAGCTGTGTGCGAAAAATCATGGCGACAGCAAGCAGAACGGCGATAATAATCACCACCTCAAGAGTGCCGAGGCCATCCTCATGCTGCCAGTGTTTTCTTTCATTTTGTTTCTTCATGGGCTCCTCCTTTCCGGGATACCGGCGTTAAAATGTTGATAGCGAAGCGATGGCGGGCAGGACTGCAACCAGAATGACTGCCAGCAGATCGAGTCCCATCGGGATCATCAGATAGAGCGACCGGCGTTCCAGTTTTTTTTGCAATGCAAGCCGATATTCCTGCCAGCTGTCGTTTGCCGTAACGGACAGCAGTGAGATCAGCTCGGAACCGCCCTGGCGTGCATAGCGGGCCGCGAGATGCAGGGCTGACGCCAGATCAGGAATCGGGCATAAATCGGCGAGCTCCGTGAGGACGCTGTCGGCTGTCTGGCCGAGCGCCAGCTTTTGCCGAACCTGTCGCATCGCCTGTCCGCAGCTGCCGGGCACGGATGCATCGGAGATAACGGGAAGGTGGGCAAGCGCTGTATCGAGCGTCAGGCCGCTTTCCAGCGAAGTGACGAGCAAGTTGAGAACAATCGGCAAATCGAGACGATACGACTGGACACAAATCGATTCTTTTTGTCTGAGGTCCAGATCGTGCAGAAGACAAGGGAGCATATACAAAAGCGGATAGACAAAAGGTGATATCTCAAGCGTCACGGCGAACCAGGCGGTGAGTATGCCTGACAGCATGAAGAGCCGGCGCTTCATCCCGAGATGGCGCAGAAAACCATCTGGTCCGCCTGTTCGTTCGGCCGCTTTCTGGAGGCGGTGGCCGAGGCCGCCGGGAAGCCATTTGAGATAGATGTGCGAAAGCAGACGCGGAGTCCTGGTCAGAGGCTTTTTTGTCGCTTTCTTTGTGTGCTCCGGCTTATGCCGGGGACGCTCTGGCGTCAGCGCTGCGACCGCCGCGATGACCGCGAGTACGGTGATGGCAAAGATGAGCAGCAGCGCAGCCTGATGCCAGGGGACCTTCGCCAACTCACCGCGGTATTCGCCGCTCATGGCCGATGCAAGGACAAAGGGCAGCACAAGAAGTACGAGTGTTTCGCTGGTGGTCTGGCTGCGGGCAGCCGTGACATCTGCCTGCATGCGGCGTTCCTTGTTCAGGGCATCGTGGCTTCGGCGCAGAAACAAGTCCAGACGGCCGCCGTGGCGGCTCAGCGGGACGAGTGCAGACAGCTGTGCGGAAATGCGGGCGGAACCAAATCGTTTGGCAAAGCCGGCGAGTACGGCGTCGATCTGCATCTGAGCCTGCAATTGGCGCCGCAGCACAATGAGTGACCGGACCAGACGGTTTGATGGGCCGAGTTCTTGTTCCAGTGCCGGCGCAGCTTCCGTCAGCGCGTGCTCCAGCGTCTGTCCGGAAGCGACACGTGCCGACAAAAAGGAAAGCAGCAGCTGAAACTGCATTAATTTTGCCGCTTCCTGTTTTGCGTCCAGAAAGCGGCCGAGCATCAGTGCAACCAGAAAGGCTGCCGGCAGCCCGGCCATGCCGGCGAGGAACGGATCGCCGACCAGCACGGATGCACCGAAACTGAAAGGGAACCAGAGCAAAAGCCAGCAGAGCAGAAAACGAAGACTACGAGACACGGCGAAGCACCCCGTCATGCTGGCGCTGAAAATGGACCCGGAGGGCAAAACTGCGCTCGACATAGTCTGTTATTTCCGTGATCTGTTCGATGACGCGAGTGCCGTCACTTTGCCTGCTGAGATGAATTAAGAAGTGAAGAGAGCTCGCGATCAGACGCCGGCAGGCTTCCCACGGCAATTGTGACGCGGTGAGCAAGAACAGACTGAGTCGTTCCAGCATGCCCTCGGCGCTATTGCCGTGTCCCGTGGACATCGAACCGGGATGTCCCGTCTGCATTGCCTGAAGCATGTCATACGCCTCCCTGCCGCGCACTTCGCCGACAATGATGCGATCCGGCCGCAGTCTCAGCGACGAGCGGATCAGGTCGGACAAAGACAGTTCGCCTCTGCCGTCCGGTCCGGCGATGCGGGCTTCAAGGCGCACCAGATTCCTGATGGTGGGCAGCTGCAGTTCCATCGCATCCTCGATCGTAATGATGCGTTCATTTGCCGGAATGAAGGTGCTCAGCACATTCAGCAGAGTCGTTTTGCCGGTTCCGGTTCCTCCTGAAATAAAGATGTTCATTTTGTTTTGCACGAGTGTCTGCAGAAACTCGGCTGCTTCTTCGGTCAAGGCACCCGATTCAATCAGGGCGGACATGGTCGGCTGAATGCCTGTGAAGCGGCGGATACAGAGGACCGGCCCGTTCGGAGCGGCCGGCGGCAGCACGGCATGTACGCGTGAACCGTCAGCCAGGCGCAGATCCGCGATCGGTTTCTGTTCGTTTATGAGACGGTTGGCGCGTCCGAAAAAGCGGGTGATCACCTGAATCAGGTGTTCTTTGTCATCAAAGGAAAGCGGCGCAGTGGAAAGCTTTCCGGCGCGTTCGATGAAGACCGTGTCATACCCGTTGACCATAATTTCAGTAATCTCGGGATCATCGACCAAAGGCTGCAGCACATCGAGCCCGCGCATCGTGCGAAAAAGCATTTCGATCAGCGATTTGCGCTCTTTTAAACTGAGCCTGCGGCCCTGCATCTGGCGGGATACCTCGGCGGTAATCAGACGCAGCACATCGTCGTCAGACAGACTGTCGAGATCACCGGCTTCGGCGACAATGCGTGCCAGAATCGGCTGCTTGACCGCGGATATCATTGCGGATCCACCGTTTCACGAACGTGACAGCTGGACGGGAGGGTCGTGAGCATGAGATCGATGTCCTGCCGTGTCAGTGCCGACATGTCTGTACCGGGAACGTCAAGGGCCAGCGTGTCGCAATGCGCAGCCAGACGCCCGACCGTATCGAGCGGCAGGCTGTCACAGGCAATCAGGGCAGTGTGCTCCGGTCCGCTTTTTTCCAGCCTGGCGCGCAAAAGCAAAATCAGACGCTCCAGAGTTTCGGGTTCTGCCGAGATCAGATCGTCAGCGCGTTCCGGCAGGCGCGGCTGGAAATAGCCTTTGGAATGCATAAAACAGACGTGCCCCAGATGCTTCTCGGTTACTTCAATGCCGGTTTCGAGAGCGAGCAGCAAATCGGACAAAGTATCGCCGTTTTCGGAAAGCTCCGCGTCAGGAATCAGGTAAGTCGGCATCAGCGGCATGAAGTACACAGTATGTCCTGCTGCGAGCCCTTTTTGAATGGCCTTGCGAACGTAGCGATCACGAGCATGCCGATCGAAACCAAGTACCATATCCATGACGGCGCGCCGGGCTGGTGCAAGCGTCGACTCTGTCAGACTGCCTGCAATATGGGTGACAAATTCGGATAGCGGCAGATAGCGGGAGACCTTGCGTTCGTCCGTTTCGTCGCAAAGAAGAAAGAACGCGGTCTTTTCAGGCCAGCGGCGGGTCTCAAGTTCGGCAGCGTGCGCATGGGAAAAGAGGCAGATGGATACATCGCGGAGCTCGTGTTCACTTACTTTGCTGAGCGAATCAGCCTGTTTCATGTTCAGGTGCTCGGACCAGCCGCGATTGACGCTTTGTGTCAGGCGCAGCGCAAACTCGGTCGTTTCATCAATCAGCAGTACTAGTGGTCTGGAGGCGTCAGTCAGCACGATGAATCTCCTCATTTCAAATCTTTCCCTGTCAGTGTAAGCAGAGGCAATGCGAGCCGGTGATGCGATTGACGGGCAGAAGAGGACAGGAGTTGACGAAACGACTTGACGGTTTGGTCTTGCGCTCGTATCTTAGGAATGTGCCTGCAAAGGTCAAATTGAATAATGAACTTATCAAGAGCGGCGGAGGGACTGGCCCTGTGATGCCCGGCAACCGGCAGCATGCAGCGGTGCCAATTCCAGCGAACCCGACGGTTCGGAAGATGAGGAGTGCATACCTCCTGACGGAGGTTTTTTATTGGAAAGGATGACTGTATTGAACAAGAAGAATTATCTCTTTACATCTGAATCGGTGACGGAAGGTCACCCTGACAAGGTCTGCGACCAGATTTCAGATGCTGTCCTCGATGCCTTGCTGGAGCAGGATCCCATGGCCAGGGTCGCCTGTGAAACAGCCGTGACCACCGGTCTCGTTTTGGTCATGGGTGAGATTACCACGAGTGCCTACGTCGACATTCCGAAAATCGCAAGACACACCGTTCAGGATATCGGGTATACGCGGGCAGTCGGCGGTTTTGATTACGAGAGCTGTGCCGTGCTGACCTCGATCGATGAGCAGTCGCAGGACATTGCCCTTGGTGTCGATCGGGCGGTGGAAAGCCGCGATGGCCTGCTTTCGACGGGCGCCGGAGATCAGGGGCTGATGTTCGGTTTTGCCGTAGATGATACGCCGGAATTCATGCCGCTGCCCATAACACTGGCACATAAACTGACGAAGCGGCTCGCAGAAGTCCGCAAGGATCAGCTGACCGACATGCTGTTTCCGGACGGCAAGTCGCAGGTAAGCGTGCGTTACGAAAACGGCCGGCCGGTTCACGTGGATACCGTCGTGATCTCATCACAGCACCGGGCTTCCGTCAGTCTCGCAGAACTGACGGATGCCATCAAAGCACTGGTGATCGAGCCGGTACTGGAACGCACGCTGTTTGACGAGAAGACACGCATTCTGGTCAATCCGACCGGCCGCTTTGTCATTGGCGGCCCGCAGGGCGACTCCGGACTGACGGGCCGGAAAATCATCTGTGATACATACGGCGGAATGGGACGCCACGGCGGCGGCGCCTTCTCCGGGAAAGATCCGACCAAGGTGGATCGCTCGGCCAGCTATATGGCCAGATATCTGGCAAAAAATGTTGTGGCTGCCGGTCTCGCCAAACGCTGTGAGGTTCAGCTGGCGTATGCCATCGGTGTTGCAGAGCCGATTTCCGTTTCACTCGACTGCTTCGGCACAGCCGGCGTCGACGAAAAGCGAATCGAGCAGGCCTTGATCGAGCTTGTAGATATGCGGCCGGACGCGATTATCAGACACTTCAATCTGCGCCGTCCGATATACCGGCAGATCGCCAATTACGGACATTTCGGGCGTGTGGAACTGGGTCTTCCCTGGGAAGCAACCGACCTGGCGGCAAAACTGAAGTCCGCGGCGACATGACCGATACACCGGTCAAGCTCGACGGTACTGTTTCCGAGATCGTCTTTTATGCTGAAGATTCCGGTTACACTGTCGCCGAAATTGCCGGCGATCGTTTGTTCACGGCCGTCGGCGCCATGCCGAAGCTGGCGGTCGGTGATTCGGTCAGCCTGCATGGTCAGTGGAGTACGCATCCGGTCTACGGTGAACAGTTTAAAGTGGGTTCCGTGGAACTGCACGGGCCGGAGTCGCTGGATGCGATCGAACGTTATCTTGCATCCGGTGCCCTGAAAGGCATCGGTCCGGCACTTGCGAAGCGACTGACCGCTCGTTTCGGCATCGAAACGCTCGAGGTGCTGAGGACGAAGCCGAGACTGGCGGCAACCGTAAAAGGTATTTCCGCCAGGCTGGCCCGGCAGATCGAGACGCAGCTGGCAGAAGAAAAGGGTGAGCAGACGCTGGCACTGCTCCTGATGCCGGCCGGCATCTCGTACAGCCGGATCAAACGCATTTATCGCGAACTGGGCATCGGGGCAGCGGAGGCCGTTCGTCAGGACCCCTGGATTATCATGCGGCTTGTCAGCGGCATCGGCTTTGAAACGGCCAATAAGGTAGCGGCGGCGCTCGGTTTCTCTGACGACCATCCGGCACGCATACGCAGTGCATACTGGCAGCTTATTTACAGTGCACTTGGACGGGGACATACGTTTGTCGCAAAAGCGTCGCTTTTCCGCGAACTGTCGCAGCGCCTGTCACTGGCGGAAGAGGTCCTGTCTCATGCGCTGGCAGATGGCGTGGAAGGGGTGCGCGAGATCGAGCTGGAGGGGCGGACCGTCTGCAGCTTTGTCAGCGTGACGGACATGGAAACGGACATTGCCCGGCGAATCAGGCTTAAACTGGACGGCCGGCAGCGTCATTGCGATACGGCGTACGTAACTGCCTGGGCCGAGTCAGCCGGCATGGAGCTCTCGGATGAACAGACGGCGGCCGTCGCCATGGCTCTGAATCACGATTTTTCCGTCATCACGGGCGGTCCGGGAACCGGCAAGACAACAATCATCAAAGCGCTGGTCGAGCTGGCGGGACGTCAGAAGCTGAAGATGCAGCTTGCCGCGCCGACCGGGCGGGCAGCCAGACGTCTGAGTGAAGCCGCAGGACGGGAGGCAATGACACTGCACCGACTCCTGAATGTGATGCCGGACGATGACATTCTGGCCGACGCGACGCCGGCATCAACGCCTGTGAGATCCGATCTTCTGATCATCGACGAATGCTCCATGATTGATCTGAACATGTTCTGGCGCCTGCTGGCGGCATTGAGCACACATACGGCCGTCGTGCTGGTCGGTGACGCTGACCAGCTGCCGTCGATCGGACCCGGTCAGGTACTGCGCGATATCCTCGCCTGTCCTGATGTGCCCCGGACAGAACTGACGCGGATTTACCGGCAGTCGGAGGACAATCTGATCGTCCTGAACGCGCACCGGCTGAATCACGGTGAACCGCTGATTTATGCACAGAAACCGGATTCACCGTTTCTCGTCACTTTTCTCGATGACGATGACGCGATGGTATCGACGCTGGAGCGGATGCTGACCGGCCCCATGCGGACCCACTACCATATTTCGGATCTGCGGGATGTGCAGATTCTGGCGCCGATGCATCGGGGGAGCGCCGGCGTGCAAAACCTGAATCGACGCATTCAAACGCTGTTTCACGGCGGCAAAGCCGAAGGCTTAACGTTCGGGAGTATCGTGTTCGCCGTCGGCGACAAAGTTATTCAGACCAGAAACAACTACGACTTGCTCTGGCAGAACACCCTTACAGGTGAACCCGGCAGCGGTATCATGAACGGTGAAACGGGTATTATCGACGCGATCGACAGTGATCAGAGACAGGTTGCTGTGTGCTTTGAACACGATCGTCTGACCTGGCTGCGCGATGAGGACCTGCCTGATCTTGATCTGGCATACGCCATGACCATCCACAAAAGCCAAGGCAGCGAGTACGATACCGTGTGCCTTGTGCTGGGGCACGCACCGCCCGATTTTCTGACCAGGAATTTGATCTATACGGCCTTCACGAGAGCCAGGACAAGATTGATCCTGTTTACCGGGCGTCGCCGTTTCGAACGCGTGCTGAAGTCTGGGCGAATTGCCGCACGCAGCACGCATCTGGGAAGACTCCTGAACGAAGCACGATGCTGACCGGCGCTGCTTGCCTCTTTTGCAAACGCCGCTCGCGCGATACGGTGCGGCCATATATCTGCCGCTCGTGTCTCAGTCGGCTGCCGTTTCGCCGCCAGTCGAACCGTGTCAGCTTTCAGTCATTGGCTCTGACGCTGCCGGACCACGTGAACCGAGAAGTCATCTGTCCGTTTTATTACACGGGGGCGATCCGGGAGAATCTCCTGATCATGAAGTTCGGCGGCAGCTGGCATCCGGCCAGAGCGCTCGGCCCGCTGATGGCAGAAGCCGTCCTTCGGCGCGGGATCTGTGCCGACATTATCGTGCCGGTGCCCCTGCACAAAAAGCGTCTGCAGAGCCGCGGTTTCAACCAGGCGGAGCGTCTCGCCGCCATGCTTGGACGGACAATGTCCCGTCCTGTCCGGGCCGATCTGCTCGTCCGCACGCTCGAAACGCCGCCGCAAAGTGAAGCACCGGATCTGGCCGGTCGCTTTCGTCAGGTGCTCAGTGCGTTCGAACTCAGCGGCGAAGCAGATGGAACGGGTACCGTCCTGCTTGTCGATGATGTGTTGACGACGGGAGCCACGCTCTATGCTGCGGCACGCGTTCTGGCAGCATTGAATCGCCCGGTCCAGGCGGTCGTCTGCGCGTCGAATCAGGGGAAACCGGTTATCCCGGATCGTTAGGATTTCACCAGCCCGCGCTCCAGACTGCTTCGTCCAGCCAAAAGTATCAGGGTCCCGCCGAGCATGACGTGTGCGAGCGCCATCATGAGAAAAAAAGACGACGGATTCGCATTCAGACGGATGCCCCGGACGATGGCTGCGCCGAGAAGGCCGAATGTCGGCAGAATGAGAATCATGTTCGTCACGACCTGAACAAGTCCGTCAAGCTGTCCCTCGATGGATCCCATGATGCGGAAGGTCAGCAGGGTGGACGCCGTGAGCAGCAGCGGGAACGTGAGCAGTGCCGGCATGACCGCCATGAATTGACCGGGCGGCGGTTTGACGAGAAGCGCGTATGTGATGAGGCTTGGCAGAATCAGCGGCAGATTCAGAAACGATTCGGTGACGGTCATCCAGAACAGTTTTTGGGTGGCCGGATACGGCAGCATGTAGATCAGCGGACGCTTCAGCTCATCGGCAGCAAAGGTTTCGCCTGCACGAACAAACAGCTGGATCAGGGGCAGAAGAAACACAGCGTAGATGCGAAAGGGTTCCGTTTCCCGTTCGAGGCTTAGACCGATCCAGACACCGGTTGTGGCCAGGAGCAGGATCGTAGCCGCCAGACTCAGCACAAACGGCTGCCTGCGGCGCATTTCGCGCACAGCGCGAAAAAAGATGCTGTTCGGGCCATAGCCGTGACGGAGACCGCTTTTGCCTTTGAACCGCTTTTGCAGCGACGACGCCTGACGATTTCGCTTGCCCTTCATTTTTTCCTGCTGCTGTTTCTGCTGTTCGACCTTTAAGATGGCGTCCTCATAGAAATCGGCCGGCAGCCGATAGACCAGCCGGAAGGTTGCAAACGGCGTCGCGAGCAGGAGCAAAACGGACAAAGCAGCGATGTTGTCAAAGCCCGCAATAATGCCGCTGGCGACAGACATGTTCCACCCGAAAAAGGGAAACAGCCTGACGAACGGCGAATTTGCAAACTGGTCGAACACCTGCATGAGCGAACGTGTTTGAATCAGGCTGAACAGCATGGCGATAACAAATGCGGCCGGAACGGCCAGGACCAGGATTCGGATCAAAAGCCGGATTCTCGGTTTATTCTGCGCCAGCAGATAGAGGACCATGGAGAGCAGATTAAAGCAGATCAAAATCCAGACGAACAGACCGATCAGGCTGAAAAGCTGCGGTAAACCGAGCCCGAGCTGCACCAGATTGGGAAACTGGAAGGGGAGGAAAACAGCGAGCAGCGCCATTGACTTCATCATGCCGGCAAGGCCGTAAATGAGAATCGTCTGCGGCCGGTACGGTGCCGTGAACAAAAAGTGCACATCGGCACCGGAAAAGACGGCGCTGCCTCTATTGGTGCCGGAATAGAGCACCGCCGTGCCGATCAGAAGAATCAGGGAAAACCAGCCGACCTGCAAAATCGAGGCACCGTTTGCCTGCTCGATCAGACGGCCGCTCTCGGCCCGCGGCATGAAGGACACGGAGGCGATGGCCAGCACAAAGAAGGCGGTGTAGAGCAATACGAGTATGAATCGGGCCGGTTTTTTTGGCAGCTGGCGGATGAAATTGCGGAGGCTTTTCTGCCAGATGAAAAGAAACGCACTCATGTTTCGGTCACCGCTGCCCGCTTCGTCGTCTCAAAAAAGAGCTGCTCAAGCGACTCGCCCCGCGCGTCCAGTTTTGTTTTCGACATGTCGCGTACGATTTTGCCCCCATCCATAATCATGACTTTGTCCCAGAGGTCATCGACCGTGTCGAGTATATGGGTCGAGATCAGAAGCGATCGCCCGTCCTCTGCCAGCTCGCGAAACATAAGCTTGACTTCAGCAATGGCGTACGGGTCGAGTCCGACCAGCGGTTCATCAAAAAGGATGCAGCTGGGTTCGGGCAGCATCGCCGTGCAGATCGACAGCTTCTGCTGCATTCCCTTGGAAAGCTCGCCGCCCAATTTGTCTTTCTTGTCGAACAGATCAAAACGCCGCATCAGTGTTTCGGCTGCTCCTTGCCACTCATCAATTTTATATAGTCTGGCGATCAGCTCGAGATGCTCGCTGACGGTTAGAAGCGGGTACGCCTCGGGTATTTCGGGCACATAACCCAGCAGGCGCTTGGCTGCGATGCTTTTGTTATCATGTCCGGACACCTTGATCTCTCCGCGATAGCGCAGCAGTCCCATGATGCACTTCAGCAGCGTCGTTTTTCCCGCACCATTCGGTCCGACAAGAAGTGCAACCTGATTTTCCGGCACCGTGCCAGATACATGGTCATTGGCAATGACCTTGCCAAACGTTTTTGTCACATTGCGGATTTCAAGCATGGATGACCTCGTTTTCCCTTCGTCACATTTTTTGCGTTGACAATTTCGAAATCAGGTATTATTATAGCCAAGCACGTGCGCCCATGGCCAAATTGGATAAGGCGTCTGACTACGGATCAGAAGATTGTGGATTCGAATTCTGCTGGGCGCGCCACTTGCCCCCGAGACTTGCTCTCGGGGGTTTTTTTGTGCGCTTTGCGATTCACGGTGTCATCGATAAGCTTAACTTCGTGATGTAGCCCTGTTCCACCTGAACGGCCAGGCTGGCTTCTTTATCGTTTATCGTGCCCGTCAGCAGATAATTGCTTTCTCTGGCAAACGGATACCGGACATAAAGCTCGCTTGCCGGCATGCCGACCTGAAGGCCCGAGCCCAGAGCAAATTCGCTGTAAGTCAGATTGACAGCCAGAACGGTTCCTTCCCACGATGTGTGACGATCGCACGTGCCCTCGCCATTCAGTGTGAGTCCGCGGTAGTGGAAGGTGAAGACTGACTGTCCGTTTTGCTGCCGGCAGTTCTGGTCATTGTGCGAGAGCGGGATGCCGAGCCGGGCTTCGATTTCAGCCGATACTGCCGGATCATCCGGCGACCCAACCGTAAACAGCTTGTCACCATTGTGGAAAATCTGAAGATCGTCCGCACTCAGCTCGCTCGGCACGCGATCGTTCACTGAAACCTTTCCATTCGTGTCACTGAACGTAACCAGGCGATTTTCGCGCCGGGCCGAGCCTGGGCTGACCGTGGCATAGTGTTCGACACTGGCCGCCCCGGGCACCACCGCAATTAATTTATAATCGAGCGGTGCCGTGGTGACGCGGCGGTCGTAAAAGGAAATGGCCGCATGGCTCTTGTTTTCGAGAGCTTTGTCCATGACGTCGCTCAGGGGCAGTGTCTCACCCTGGCGAAGCAGCGCTTGCAGCGCCGGCACGTTGTCATCGACGATGGCCGAATAATAGAGTTCGATGAAATCATACAGCCGCAAGACCGCATCAATCCATTCCGGCGTCAGGCTGGGAAGGCCTTCCTCATCAATCTGGACGGCAACGGTAAAGGCGGATTCACGTCTGTTTTCGTCGAGATAACGCAAATGGAAAAAAACGCTGTCGGCTGCAAGTGACGCGATCACATCCGACTGAGCCGACGTCTGAGCGACATATGCCGCCTGCTGGTCCTCGTCTGGGATGGCGATCGCCGTGACACTGTCCTTGACGGCGCGGCGGATCAGGGCGGTGTAGCGGGTAAAGGCGGAAAGGCTCAGGCCGGTTCGCTGTCTGGCCGGAATATTCTCATAGATGCTGCCGACCGGCGTGCGGTTGTCGACGGCAAGCACCAGGCTTTGAACGAGCTCGTATGCCGTCATGCGCCCCGGTGTTTCCGGGCGGAGCACATAGGGCGGCTCATGCTGGACGCGAAACCAGCTCGTCTCGCCACGTTCCAATGTGCAGCCGGCAAGAAGGCTGAGGCAGATCGCCAGACACAAAAACAGGAGTATTTTCGTCTTGCAGGGTTTCATCATCGCGCTTTCAATTTTCGCCGGATCCGGCTCATGGCATTGTCGATGCTTTTTCTCTCTTTTCCTGTCTCTCGTGCGATGTCCGCATAACTGTATCCGGCGAGGTAAAGGCGGGCAACACGCTGCTCAAGAGGACTCAATTTATTGTGCATGAATTGGCGGAAGGCATCAAGCTGTTCATGGCGAACCGCGTCATTGCCCGGAGCGGCCGGCTCAAACGCTGCATTTTCGTCGTCCAGCGATACCGAGCGGTTGAGCGGTTCGTTTTTCTGGCGATTGGCTGCCTTAACGGCATCCAGCATGTGGGACCGCACTGACATGTCCGCAAACGCGGCAAACGAACCGCGGGACAGCTCGTATTTCTGCACGGCAGCAAAAAGTCCAAGCATGCCTTCCTGAATCAGATCTTCACGATCGGCCCCGGGTAAGAAATAGGCGTCGGCCCGGCTCAGCACGAGCGGCTTATATAGTCCCAGCAGGGTCTCGACGGCCGTCAGATCCCCGGCGCGGTATTGTTCGATGAGAGCCACGTCGCGCGCCTGATTGGCACGCTGCCCGTCTCTCACGCCGGATCGCCGCGCCGCCGCAGCGCTTCAAACAAAATGATGCCCGTGGCCACCGCCACATTGAGCGAATTTACCTGGCCGTACTGGGGAATATTGACCAGAAAATCGCAGTGCTGCAGCAGCTTTGGACTGATCCCTCCGCCTTCGCTGCCTGCGATCAGGGCAATTTTGCCGCTCCAGTCGATTTCCGTATAAGCCGTATCGGCGGCTGCATCAGTCCCGACGACCCAGTAGCCGTCAGCCTTGAGCCGCGCTATGGTCTGGCTCAGGTTGGTGACGCGGGCCACCGGCACATGCTCAACCGCTCCCGCCGATGCTTTCGCGACAAATGCGTCGAGTGATACGCTTCTGCGTTTCGGCAGGACAATGCCTGAAATGCCCGCTGTATCGGCCAGACGCAGCAAGGCACCCAGATTGTATCCGTCATTGATGCTGTCCAGAATGAGAATAAGCGGGGCCTGGCCGTTCGGCGGCGTTCTGGTCAGAATATCCTCGATATCGGCGTATTCGTGTGCTGCAATCTGTGCCACAATGCCCTGATGGCTGCCGGTCCCGGCCATGCTGTCCAGCACCTGGCGCGACACTTCCAGGACGGGTACGCCCGCTTCGCGCAGCTGCAGGATCAGGGCGTAAAGATCGCGCTCGACGCGGCCGCTCAGTACCCATGCTTTATTGATCTCACGTCCGGCGCGCAATGCTTCCTGAATCGGGTTGCGCCCGAACAGACGGTCTTCGGCCGCTGTATCTGCGGCTTGCTCGTCGCGTTCAGGTTTCGGGCTTCGGGTCGGCTTCTTCATGTTCTGACGCCTCCAATATGGTGTGGCAAATTTCGGCTGCACGCTCGTCCTGTTCTGTCAGATAGAGATAACCGATAAGTGCCTCAAATGCGGTTGCCAGCCGATAAACCGACTGACTGGCGTGTTTCGGCATGCTGTGCGGCTTTGCGTTGCGTCCGCGTCTGACCAGATCCGTTTCAGTGCTGCTGAGTGACGCGCTGATCGATTCCAGTGCAGCTGCCTGTGCGGCGGCGCTGACAAGGCGCACGCTCTGGCCGTGCAAAGCGCCGCTTGGTTTGTTCGAAGCGGTTATGAGAAACATGCGAACGTACAGTTCAAAGACGGCGTCGCCGATGTAGGCCAGCCGCTGGATGGACCAGGTAAGCGGATCGGTCTCCGGCCGGCGATGCCAAAGCCCGTGCAAAACACGGTCGCCGGTCATGAACGTGCCGAAACCTTCGTTCCCTGCGGCGTATCTTCGACCTTGTACCCGTGGTTCCAGATTTCGTCGCGCAAACGGTCTGCTTCGGCGAAATCTCTGGCTTTCTTTGCTGCTGTGCGTCGCTCGACGAGTGCCGTCACTTCGGCCGGTACAGCTTCTGTCCGGGGGCGCGGATCGAGGCCCAGAACGGCCAGCATGTCAATCAGACTGTCGCGGGCCGAGATCAAGGCGTTTCGCCCCGTTGTGTCTTTTGTCATCGCCTGATTGGCCGCGCGGACCAGCTCAAAAATGGCAGCCATCGCGTCGGCCGTATTCAGGTCATCGGACATAGCGGCATGCCAATCGTGTCCGGCTTTGGCGATCTCAGCCAGAAGGGCATCGTCATCGTCGCCGCTTTCGCCGCGTGATGCAGCGACAAAGGTCAGATTGGACACCGAGGTGCGTATGCGCTCAAAACTTGTGACGGCTGCATCCAGCAGATCATCTGAGAAATTTATCGGCATGCGGTAGTGTGCCTGCAAAATGAAAAAGCGCAGAATTTCATAGGGATAACGGGCCGATAAATCTCGGACCGTCATGAAATTGCCGGCTGATTTTGCCATTTTTTCCTGGTTGATGTTGACGAACCCGTTGTGCATCCAGTAGCGGGCAAACGGCTTTCCCGTTGCTGCTTCGCTTTGAGCGATTTCGTTTTCATGGTGCGGAAACACGAGGTCTTGTCCGCCGCAATGGAGATCAATCGTGTCGCCCAGATGTTCCCGAACCATGGCTGAACACTCGATATGCCAGCCTGGCCGGCCGTCACCCCACGGGCTGGCGAAAAACGGTTCATCCGGCTTCTTGAATTTCCAGAGGGCAAAATCGAGCGGGTGTTTCTTGTCATCGTGCGCATCGACACGCTGACCGGCGCCCTCTTCCAGCTGATCAATCTGCTGGCCGGACAGCTTGCCGTACCGCTCCGGTTTCTGCATGTCAAAGTAAACGCCGGTGGAACTGACATACGCGTAGCCCTTTTCCATCAGGACAGCGATCATGTCCAGCATGGCGGGAATCGTGTCGGTGGCGCGCGGATGAATAGTGGCGCGGCGGATATTCAATGCATCCGCATCCTTGAAGTATTCGGCGATCATGCGGTCGGCCAGTTCGCGGACGGTGATGTTTTCTTCGTTGGCGCGCAAAATCATGCGGTCATCTATGTCAGTGAAATTCTGCACGTACTGCACGTCATACCCTTCATGTTCGAGAAAGCGGCGCAGTGTATCAAAGGTGATAAAGGGACGGGCATTGCCCAGGTGGAAATAGTCATAGACGGTCGGACCGCAGACATATATTTTTACAACGCGCGGTTCGAGCGTTTCAAGTGGCTCCTTTTGCCGCGTCAAGGTGTTGTATATGCGCATAAAGCCTCCAATTAAATAACCCGGAATGCCGTTCTTCCTTTTTGACACCTAGCAATCAAAGCCAGGTGGGTGCCCCGCGGCGGTCTTGGGAATCCCTTGCGGGCAGTCCGTATTCCGCATCGACGATAAGCTCCCTTATAAGTCATGAAGGTTCAAAAACAGGAAGTGACGTACACTCCAGGCAGATTCATCATATCATAAAGACGTAAAACACAGAATGGAGATCAAGCCAGCTTGGTAACAAGCGTCCGTTGTACGCGGCATTTTCAGTATGTTACACTTGCCGCGTAATTATCGCTCTTTTAGCATCAGGAGGAATCAATGCCAGCATCAGTAGAGAAGCTTGACCATAACATGGTTAAAGTCACGGCGGACGTAGACGCCGAAACATTTAAAAAGGCGCTTCAGGAAGCATTCCGGAAGAATCAGAAACATTTCCAGATTCCAGGTTTCCGCAAAGGGAAAGCGCCCTACGGCATGGTAAAAAACTATTATGGTGAAGGAGTTCTTTACGAAGATGCGATTGAACTCGTGATGGACGATACACTGAAAAACGCCCTCACCGAATTATCTCTTGAAAATGCATCGCGCCCGGTCGTCGATGTGGTGGATGCCTCCTCGGAAAAAGGCGCGACACTGACGTATCTCTTTGCCGTTATGCCAGAGGTGGCACTCGGCCAGACAGAGAAGATCGAAGCGTACCGCCCGCCCGTAAATGTTACGGACGAGGATGTGCAAAAGGAAATCGACAAGGATCTGGACAAGGCCTCCAGGCTCGTTCCGGTTGAAGATCGCGCAGCGGCAGTCGGCGACATCGTCACGCTGGACTATACTGGTTATGTTGACGGTGAGGCGTTTGAAGGCGGCAAAGGCGATGACCACGAGCTGACGCTCGGATCAGGACAGTTCATTCCCGGTTTCGAGGAAGCCGTTGTCGGTCATAGTAAAGGTGAAGAATTTAACATTGATGTCAAATTCCCCGATGATTATGGTCATGAGTCGCTGAAAGGCAAGGATGCCATGTTCGAGGTCCTGCTGAAGGATATCCGAATCAAGGAGCGTCCTGAACCGGACGATGAGTTCGCCAAGGATATGAGCGAAGAGGCGGAGACGTTCGCAGAATACAGGCAGGCTATCCGCGACCGTCTGGAGAAAACTGCCGGCGAGCAGGCGGAAAAACGCTTCAGAAATGAAGTCATTGCCAATGTCGTTGCGGCAGCGGATCTGGATGTCCCGCCGGTCCTGATTGATGAGCGCGTTAACGAGCTTATCTCCGACCAGGCTCTGCAGCTGCGCAATATGGGGCTGGAGTTTGAGCAATACCTTCAGTATACGGGTATGACGCTGAATGACTTCCGCCGGCAGATGAGGCCGCAGGCAGCGACTCAGGTTCGTGCCAGTATTGTGTTGAACGCACTGGCGAAAGAAAAGAATCTGGAAGTCACTGATGAGGAAATCGACGAAGTTCTGGGTGAGATTGCGGAGCGTCAGGGCATGACCCTCGATGTTGCCAGGGAGCAGATTCTGCCCCAGTATAAAAATGAAATCGTGGCTGACAAACTGTCGCAAAAGGCGGTCGACTATCTGATGGAAACCGCCGTCGCTACAGACGTCGAACCCGTGCACGACCACGACCATGACCACGATCACGAGCATCACCATGATCACGATCATGATGAAGAGAACAACACGGAGGATTAATTATGTCGGATATATATAAGGGAGAACAGATGAATCTGGTTCCGATGGTCATCGAACAGACCAATCGGGGCGAGCGCTCATACGATATTTTTTCGAGATTGCTGAAGGAGCGCATCATTATTCTGAGCTCCGATGTCAATCATGTTTCTGCCAGCCTGATCATGGCCCAGCTTCTGTTCCTGGAAGCTGAGGATCCCGAAAAGGACATTCAGTTTTACATCAACAGTCCCGGCGGCGAAATTGCGTCCGGTCTGATGATTTATGACACCATGCAGCATATCAAGTGCGACGTGCAGACGATCTGCATGGGCATGGCCGCCAGCATGGGGGCTT
>DUPJ01000075.1 GCA_012838355.1 Clostridiaceae bacterium | reverse complement strand
TGAATCTGGTCCCGATGGTCATCGAGCAGACCAATCGGGGCGAGCGCTCATACGATATTTTTTCGAGATTGCTGAAGGAGCGCATCATCATTCTGAGCTCCGATGTCAATCATGTTTCTGCCAGCCTGATCATGGCCCAGCTTCTGTTCCTGGAAGCTGAGGATCCTGAAAAGGACATTCAGTTTTACATCAACAGTCCCGGCGGTGAAATTGCGTCCGGTCTGATGATTTATGACACCATGCAGCATATCAAGTGCGACGTGCAGACGATCTGCATGGGCATGGCCGCCAGCATGGGGGCTTTTCTCGTGGCTGCAGGCACGATCGGCAAGCGGCTGATGCTGCCGAATGCAGAGATCATGATTCATCAGCCGATCGGCGGTGTTCAGGGGCAGGCTTCCGATATCACGATTGCAGCTGAACACATTTTGAAGCTGCGTGACCGGCTGAACAAGATTCTGGCGGATCGCTGCAGCCAGCCGCTCGAGGTGATTGAGCGCGATACGGAGCGAGACCGCTGGATGGATGCCGAAGAAGCCCTGGCCTACGGCATCATCGACAAAATTATGGAGCAGCGTAAAGCGAATGCCTGATAACAGAAAAGGACAAGGCGGCGGAGACCGCGCCGTATGCTCTTTTTGCGGAAAAGACGAATTGGCGGTGAACCGTCTGATCGCCGGACCTGGCGTTTATATCTGCAACGAGTGTGTGGCTTTGTGCGACGAGCTGCTTGATGTTGACTACGTCTCGCCTGACGACGACGAGACGGAGGAATTCGTCCTGCCGACACCGGCGGAACTGAAGGCCGAGCTCGATCGTTACGTGATTGGTCAGGAACGTGCCAAGCGAACGTTATCCGTTGCGGTCTACAACCATTACAAGCGTATCGACCGCAAGCTTTATATCGATCCGAGCGTGGAGATTGCGAAGAGCAATGTGCTTTTGCTCGGGCCGACGGGCAGCGGCAAGACGCTGCTGGCGCAGGTCATGGCCAAGGTGCTTCAGGTGCCGTTTGCCATCGCCGATGCGACAGCGCTGACAGAAGCCGGCTATGTCGGCGAAGATGTCGAGAACATTCTCCTGCGGCTGATTCAGAACGCTGACTACAACATTGAAGCAGCCGAGAAGGGCATCATCTATATTGACGAGATCGACAAGATTTCACGTCGTTCCGACAATCCCTCGATCACGCGGGATGTCAGCGGTGAAGGCGTCCAGCAGG
Organism: Clostridiaceae bacterium; assembly: GCA_012838355.1. Taxonomy (GTDB): domain Bacteria; phylum Bacillota; class Clostridia; order Saccharofermentanales; family DTU023; genus DUPJ01. Next base: position 27,611 of record DUPJ01000075.1, on the reverse strand, counting down.
CCCTGCTGAAGATTCTGGAGAGTACGGTTGCGAATGTGCCGCCGCAAGGCGGGCGCAAACATCCGCACCAGGAATTCCTTCAGATCGACACAACGAATATCCTGTTCATTCTGGGAGGCGCATTCGACGGTCTGGACAAAACGATTATGGCAAGGATCGGCGAGAAGTCGATGGGATTTGCCGCTGATATCGAGGTCATGAAGAAAAAAACGCCGGGTGAACTGATGGCCGAGGTGAAACCGGAAGATCTGCTGAAGTATGGCCTGATTCCCGAGTTCATCGGGCGCGTGCCCATCATCGTGAGTCTTGAAGAACTCGATCAGGCGGCGCTGGTGCGCATTCTGCGCGAGCCGAAGAACGCACTGCTGAAGCAGTACTATCAGCTGTTGAAGCAGGATGATGTGGAACTCACATTTGAAGATGATGCAGTGGAAGCCATTGCCGCGCGCGCACTTGCACTGAAGACGGGTGCCAGGGGACTTCGGAACGTGATCGAGAGCATTATGCTCGACATCATGTTTGACATCCCCTCACGAAAGGATGTGCGTGAGGTGATCGTCACAAAGACGACGATCGAAACGGGAAAACCGCCTAAGCTCATCCTGGAACGTCCCGCAAAACCGAACGTTTCCTGAACAAAGACAGCATCTGTCATGATTTGACGCAAAAAGGACGGCCCTGCGGGCCGTCTTTTGTTTAGCGTAAGCACATGCACAAAAGGAAAAGGCAGCATCATGCATCGTCTCGCCATGAGCGTTCGCTAGAACAGCTGGTGCTGCGAGACGGAAACCATCGCCTGACCGTGAAAGGTGCTGAAACCTTCCGCGATCCGGAGATCGTCCGGATGCTCCATCAGGTCGCCGATGCGAGGCTGCCGAGACTGTTCGGCCGCACCGGGACATGGCATGACGATCACTCGCCGCTTTTGTGGCTGCCGTCCATACCGCCTTCTGAGATCGGACTGGACCGCTACCCGCATGCAGCCGGTCAGCCTCTTCTCGTTCTGGAATATGTCGAAGGTTCGCTGCTCAGCGAAACCGACCGCTTTTCGGCGTCCGAAGCCGGCGCGCTTTATCTCACGTATACGATGCTGGCCGATCGTCTGGCCCGTATCATGAAGTCCCCCGTCAGACATTTCGATATTCGGCCGGACCGCTGCATCCGGACACCGGAAGGCGGCTTTTGCTTCATCGACTGGCAATACGCCCGGATCGGTCCGTATGCGCCTCAGCAGGATCAGATGCAGCTGGCGCAAACGATCGTTTCTCTCCTGCAGGAGAAGCCGATGCATGCGCTGAACCGTCTTGACAGGATACTTGCGTTTGGCCGCCTGCCGCTATGGCTGCGGGTTCAGCTGCGCGATGCGCTTCGAAAGAATCAGCGGACACGCTCCGTCAAGTCGTAAAATGAGTCAACCGATTGAGCATGCCTCAAGCGGGAAAATATCAGAATTTCTGTCGGTGAGTGAGCGGTGATACAATATGATTCAACGTTGTTTGAAAGGCGGACCATGGAAATGGCAAAGCGTACCGTTCTGAATAGTGTCGGCATTTTCCTGTGCCTTGTCATCGCCGTGTGTGCGCTTGGCTGTGCCGGTGAACCGGCAGCGGCCGATACGGGAGGTGAAACGACTATGACAAATCCAGCCCACATGCCGGAAAACCCAAATCTGGCCATAGATTACCATGGCGCAGATCTGAAGACGATTGTGCTCGCCGGCGGCTGCTTCTGGGGAACGGAGGCGTATCTTGCCCGTGTGGCCGGTGTTGCTTCGACGGAAGCGGTGTACGCCAACGGTGATGAATCTTACGAGAGCGTGAGCTATAAGGAGGTATGCACCGGGCAGACAGGCTTTGCTGAAGCTGTCCGGGTAGAATATGATCCGGCGCGCCTTTCGCTCAACACGCTCCTCGAAGCCTTCTTTAACACCATTGATCCAACGGTGCTGAACCGACAGGGAAATGATATCGGCAGTCAGTACCGGACCGGCATTTACTACACCGGCGAGGCTGACCGCCCTGTCATTGACGCATTCATCAGCGCCAGACAGGAGGATTACAGCCGGCCGATCGTGACTGAGGTGGAACCGCTCCGCACGAGCTTCACGGCGGAAGATTACCATCAGGATTATCTTGACCAGACACCGGGCGGATACTGTCATGTTTCATTTGACACATTGCCGTCGTTCAATACCCCCGTACTTGATTTGAGTCGGCCGACCTTCACAGTGCCATCAGCGGACGAACTGAAAGAACGTCTGACCGATTTGCAGTACAACGTGACACAGTACGCCCACACTGAACCGCCCTATCGCAATGAGTACGACGAGGTGTTCGAAGCCGGCATATATGTTGATGTCGTGAGTGGGGAACCGCTCTTTGTCTCCACCAGCAAGTTTGACAGCGGCTGCGGCTGGCCGGCCTTCTCGAAACCGATTGATCCGTCGCTCATTGTCGAAGTGACGGATAAAAGCCATGGCATGACGCGCACTGAAGTGCGCAGCAAGCTGGCCGACTCCCATCTGGGACATGTGTTCAATGACGGTCCGGCGGAAGACGGCGGACTGCGCTATTGCATAAACAGCGCGTCACTCCGGTTCGTACCGCTCGCTGAAATGGAAGCATCCGGCTACGGAGCGTGGATCAGCCTGGTTGAGGAGGAGGCACCATGATGGATATGGAGAAGATCGAGCGCGCCATGCGCGAAATACTGGAAGCGATCGGCGAGGACCCCGACCGCGACGGACTGAAAGACACGCCGCGTCGCGTCGCCAATATGTACGCTGAGATATTTTCGGGGCTTAACGCTGAATACGATACAGATAACGACATCCGAGTCTTCAATGTCCCCGGCAGCGATGAGATGATCCTGGTCGGCGACATACCGTTTTACTCCATGTGCGAGCATCATTTTATCCCGTTCTTCGGAAAGGCACATATTGCCTATATCCCGAAAGGCGGACGTGTGATCGGCCTCTCCAAACTGGCCCGCATCCTGGAGCATCAGGCAAAGCGCCCGCAGGTACAGGAACGGCTTACGAGTGAAGTGGCCGATCTGATTTTCGAAGCGCTCAAGCCGTACGGTGTTGCAGTCGTGATTGAAGCCGAGCATATGTGCATGACGATGCGCGGCGTAAAAAAGCCGGGTTCGGTGACGGTGACGTCGGCATTGAGAGGCATCCTGAAAACGGACGCCAAGTCGAGATCCGAAGCCATGTCATTAATCTGGCGCGGCAGAAATGCGTAGCCGACACACGCTCAAGGCGCGCAGCTGTCGGATTGCGCTGGGCGGCAAAACCGCAATCATGGGTATCCTGAATGTCACGCCCGATTCCTTTTCGGACGGCGGCCTCTTCAACGACACTGAGTCAGCCGTGCAGCATGCGCTGGACCTGATAGAAGCCGGTGCCGCCATCATTGATATCGGCGGTGAATCGACTCGTCCGGGCAGTGAACCGGTCGATGCGGCTGTGGAATGCGAGCGAATCGTGCCGGTGATAAAAGCCCTGAAGGACAGGGACGTCTGTCTTTCGGCCGACACCTGGAAGAGCGAAGTGGCGGCGGCAGCACTTGATGCCGGTGCCCACATGGTAAATGACATTACGGCACTGCTCGGGGATCCCGATATGCCGGCCGTGATCCGTTCGTACGATGCCGCCGTCTGCCTCATGCACAACGCGGTGCTGTACCGCAGCGATGCACCTGGCCATTTTCCGGCCTTTGGCCTGAATCGGCCGCAAGCTTTGACGGCATTGGCCCCGCTCGATATCATCGCTGCTGTCGAAAGGTATTTCGATCTCGCACTGCAGACGGCGAAAAAGGCGGGCATTTCGGCCGACCACATCGTGCTGGATCCCGGTTTCGGCTTCGGTGTGACCGACCTGGAAAACAAAAAGCTGTTCAACCATCTGCCCGCCCTGACAATCAGGCCATACCCGTGGCTCGTCGCATTATCCCGCAAACGATTCGTGCAGCACTTGGCCGGCAGCGATCTGCCCGTCGATGAGGTGACGGCATGGCTTGGGCAGAGCGCCGCGTTTGCCGGCGCGCACATATTGCGCGTGCACGACGTCCGCTGCCAGAAGCGCTGCACCGATGTTGCAGATGCGGTCATGGAGGCCCACTGAGTATGGACACGATCATCCTGAAAGGACTGCGTTTTTTTTCGCACGTCGGTGTATTTCCCGAAGAAAAAGCAGAGGGACAGCCGTTCATCCTCGATCTTTCCTGCCGGTTTGATAAGCCGATCGCTGCGGTCGATTCCGACCGATTGACGGAAAGTGTCAGTTATGCGGACATCTACGAGGCTGTCAAAGCCGTTGTGGAACCGGCACGCTTCGACCTGATCGAACACCTTGCCGGTCAGGTGGCAGACACCGTGCTGACACAGTTCCCGATCGATTGCGTTCTGGTGACGGTCAAGAAGCCGCAGGCACCGATTGACGGCGAATTTGACTATATGGGCGTTCAGATCGAGCGCAGCCGCATCACGCACACATCGCCAATAGAGATGCATACCTATTGCTGTGACCTGTCACTCGGCAGCAATCTGGGTGACCGTGAGGCGTATCTGATCGCCGGTCTCTCGGATCTTTCGGGCCATTCGTCGATTGTGCTGAAGTCCGTTTCGTCTTTATATGAAACGAAGCCCTGGGGTGTGACGGACCAGCCGAATTTTCTTAATGCAGTCGCGAGAATCGAAACAACCATGAACCCGTTCGAACTGCTTCACGTGCTGCAGGCCGTCGAGCTAAAGTACGGACGAACGCGCGATGTCCGCTGGGGGGCGCGCACGCTCGACCTCGACATTCTTGCGATTGAAAACGTGACAATCGCATCGCCTGAGCTGACGGTGCCGCACCCTCTTATCCAGGAACGCCCGTTTGTTTTTATTCCGCTTGCCGAAGTGAACGGTGATGAAGTTCCCGCGGATGAAACGGTAATTCGCCGCAAAACAGCGTGGTATTGCCCCTCCTGAACAGAGACGGTAGTATGAGGCGAGAAGACCCTGAGGGACAGATGAAAGGACCCGGCATGCCAGAAAACGAAAACGACAAAAAAGCGCGTCAGCAAAACCGCCCGCAAGGCGAGCCAAACCCGAACCGCCGGCGCCGGCGCAAGCCGAACCGGCGTCCGCAGACTGAAACCAAAGAGGCGAAAGCGCCTGAAAAACCGGCAAATAAAGAGCGTACGGAACGAACTGAGCGAACTGAGCGCCCTGAGCGCACTGAGCGCAGTCAGCGTGTACAGAAGGAACGCAGGCGGCCGCGTCGGCCGGCCCGCGAAACGGTGCCGGTTGTGGAGACGCACGAAGACATTATGCGTGACAATACGCGTCTCGAAAAGGAAATCCGTCTCGATATCGAAGGATTCAGTCAGATCACACTGGATCTTTAAGATGCGCGAAGCTGATGAACTGCCGCTTTTGGCGGCGCTGCAACGCTGCCGTGACCGAATCGGCTTTCACATGCCGGGGCATGCAGGCGGCGCGGCTTTTGAACCTTGGTTTGCCGAGGTTCTGCCATTTTTGGATAATACTGAGATTGCTTCACTCGACAATCTGAACGATCCGGTCGGACCGGTTCTCAGAGCCCAGCAAAAAGCGGCAAAACGGGCCGGTGCCGGTGAGACCTTTTTTGTTACAACCGGTTCCACCACGAGCATGAAAGCGGCCATGGCGTCGGTTGTACCTGCCGGAGGCCGGGTGCTGCTCGCAAGAAATGTCCACAAGTCCGTTGCACACGCCGCAGCCGAGCTGGACCTGCTACCCGACTTCCTGCCGGCCAAAGACTGCCGCCACCCGCTGCCCTTGCCGGACTTACCGGATGTACCGGGTCAACAAGACCTCGCGGCCGTTATTATCACGGCACCGGATTATTACGGTCACCTGATCGATATTGCCGCATTCGCCGACTATGCACATGCGGCCGATGCCTGCCTCATTGTGGACGCGGCTCACGGGGCTCATCTCGGTGCCGATCCGTTGCTCAAACACAAGCGGGCACTGGCGGCCGGCGCCGATCTCGTGATCGAGAGCGCGCACAAGACGCTTGCAGCCCTGACGCCGGGGTCGTATCTCCATATAGCGAAAGCATCGATTGAGCGGAAGCGGGTCGATCCAGCCCGTGTTCTGTCCATGCTGCGCATTTACCAGACGTCCTCGCCGTCGTTCCTGATTGCCGCGTCACTCGAATATGCTTCCTGGCTCCTGGCCAGAGACGGTGACCGGCTGTGGCGGGAGCGGACGGGGCAGATCGCCGCGTTTAAGGCAGACCTGCCGGCACCGCTGACGCTTTTCGAACAGGCGCCGCAGGATCCGCTTCGGCTCGTGATCGACTGTGCCAGGAGTCATGTGTCCGCCAGGCGATGCGAGGAGGCTTTGACAGCGCGCGGCATCGATATTGAAATGATGGATTATCGGCACCTCGTCCTGATCGTCTCGCTCTGGCAGCCGTACGATCATTTGAAACGCCTGCAGAAAGCGCTGAACGACGTTATGGCACTTCCCGCCGATCCGGCCGATCGTTCCGGAGACCTGTCGCCTGAACTGTTTGCCGCCTTGCTTAAACCGCCTGTTTTTGTCTGTTCGCCGCGCGACGCTCTGTTTGGCGCACGGCGCCGACAGCGCGTCCTGCCGGCCGAGCTGGCAGGACGGATCGCTGCAGAGGTCATCTCTCCGACACCGCCCTGCATCCCGCTTATCTGGCCGGGTGAGCGGGTTACGGCTGAAAGAGCTGCTCTGCTGTCAAACATTTTACCGCCTGATCGTCCGGTCGACGTACTGGAATAACGCAACCGGTTGTCGAGTCATGATAAAATGAAGGGACGTTTCGGAAAGGACGGCACATCGGTTTGAGCAACATGCGCGGCCGCCTGATCACGTTCGAGGGCATCGACGGGAGCGGCAAGACAACCCAAATACGGCTGTTGAAATCGTGGCTTGATTCTGAAGGCTACGATGTCGTGATACTGCGAGAACCGGGCGGTACGCCAATCGGGGAGCAGATCCGCGCGATACTTTTGTCCACGATCAATGTCAGCATGACCGATGTGACGGAGCTGCTCTTGTTTGAAGCCGCACGTGCCCAGCTCGTAAGCGAGGTGATCCGGCCGGCAATGGAGGCGGGGCGGTATGTGATCTGCGACCGGTTTATCGACTCCACTGTTGCGTATCAGGGATATGGGCGCGGCATTGATCCGGATCTGGTTGACCGTCTGAACCAGCTGGCTATTGGCGATATTGTGCCGGATCTAACCGTCTGGCTCGATGCGCCGGATGCGACGCTCAGGACGCGTATTTCCAGACGTGAGGGTGATGCCGACCGTCTCGACCGCGAACAGGACGGTTTTCGCGAACGCACCCTAAACGGCTTCGCCAGACAGAAGGCGCGTTATCCCGAGCGCATACACCGGATCGACACGGGACGCGCAAAAGAAGAAACACACAGGGCGATCGTGGATCTTGTTAGGAGGACACTGCCATGAAATTGATTTATGCCATAGTGAACGATGAGGACAGCCCGCGGCTGATGGCGGAAATAAACCGTCAGGGAAATCGCGTGACCAAACTGGCATCGTCCGGCGGATTTCTGCGCTCCGGCAACACGACTTTGATGACGGTTGTGACAGACGACCAGCTGGAGGGCGTGCTCGAGATCATTCGCAAGTACTCAAAAAGCCGCAAGGCGGCAATCAATGCGAATGTGGCGCCGACGTCCATGGGCGGCAATTACATGCCTTATCCCGTTGAGGTTCAGGTAGGCGGAGCGACCGTATTTGTCGTCAATGTCGAACACTTTGAGAAGATCTGAGCAGCGCGGTTTCAACACCCTGATCGGACAAGACGAGGTCAGGCAGCGTCTCACCGAAATCATGAGCGAACCGGGCGCGGTTTTTCTCCTGATTACGGGGGCCGAAGGATCCGGAAAACGCTTCGTTGCTGGTCTCGCGGCCAAAGCCAGTTTGTGCGGGCAGCCGGATGAAGCGGGCGCCTGCAATGACTGTGACGCCTGTCGGCTGTTTAATGCCGGCAATCACATTGACTTTGATGAATTGAAGCCCGACAGCAAGACCTTGATTTCAACGCAAACGGTGCGCGAATCCATACGCGATCTGAACGTGATGCCGCAGCTGGGACAAAGACGGGTGATCCTCATCAATGGCAATCTGCTGAACGAGCAGGGACAGAACGCGTTATTGAAATCTCTCGAAACGCCGCCGCCTTTCGTGACATTCATTATGACGGCGAACAGCGAGCAGTCGCTTTTGCCGACCATCCGTTCACGTGCGGTCAAGCTGACGTTGACGGCGAGATCTGATGAAGCCATGCGTGATATTTTGAAGGTACACGGTGTCCTGGACGATGACGCGGTCAGGCGTGCGGTGGCGTATGCATACGGTAACCCGGCGCGTGCCCTCATGCTCGCGTCCGATAAAGAATATCCTCACCTGCGCGAGCAGGCACTGACGATATTTTTCCGTTTGCCTGACCGCACAGCTGCAGATCTTCTGGGTGATGACCTTGAGGTGCTGAAACACTACCGGGATAACACCGGAACGGGCTTGAACGACGTCTTTGACGTCTGGTCGGAACAATTGAGGGATGCGCTCGCGGCAGCGGTGGGCGCTGACCCGGTCAGCGCGGCCGAAGGTGAGCGATTGTCTCGCTTTCTGCACACGATAGCCGGCAAGAGACCGGCTGCAGACCGACTTGAGCGCTGCCAGCGTGAAATTAATCGTGTCAGACGAGCTCTGGCCGCTTATGCCAGTGTCGACACGGCTCTGGCCCATATCCTGTTGTTTATGAGAAAGGAATTGCATGCATAATATCGTAAGTGTACGCCTGCACGGCCGCGGCAAACCGCAGCAGTTCGCCTGCGGCGATTTGCTTTTAACGGTCGGCCAGTCGGTTGTCGTTGAGACGGAACAAGGTGTGGAATTTGGCGTGGTCACGACAACGCCGGTCACGCTTGATGCGGCCGCAGAGGACATGCCTCGCGTGATGCGCGTGGCGCTTGATGACGATCTGCGCCACTATGAAGCCAACCAGACGCTGGAAGCGGAGGCGTTTCGCATCTGCAAGGACCGCATTGCACATTTCAAGCTCGACATGAATCTGCTCGATGCGCAATATCTGTTCGACAACCGCAAGCTGATCTTTTATTTTATGGCTGACGGACGCGTTGATTTTCGCCAGCTGGTGAAGGATCTGGCGTCCATTTTTCACGTGAGGATCGAGCTGCGGCAGATCGGAGTTCGCGATGAAGCCCGGCTGATCGGCGGCATCGGCCAATGCGGCCGCGAACTGTGCTGCAGCTCATTTCTGAAGGAGTTTCATCCGGTCACGATAAAGATGGTGAAGGAGCAAAACCTCTCGATGAATCCGCAGAAAATATCCGGCGTCTGCGGTCGGCTGCTGTGCTGCCTGAACTATGAACAAGAGGCGTACGAGGATTTGAACCGGCGTCTGCCGACGCGGAACTCGATCGTCAAAACACCGTCCGGCAAGGGCGTCGTCACCGGCTGTCACGCGTTGAAAGAGCTCGTGCAGGTGCGCCTGGAAGGTGATGAGGGCGAGACCATACTGGTCCCCCTGAGCGAGATTGAAATTCTGGTCAGCGTTAAGCCGAAGCGCGGCGGAAGGCGTCAGTAAAGTTGAAACGAACCGGTTCCGATGTTATGATGTGGCCCGATAGTGGAAGAAGGAGGTATGCCGATGGCACATGTTATCAGTGATACATGCATCAGCTGCGGAGCTTGTGAGCCGGAATGCCCGGTCGACGCGATTTCTGCAGGTGATTCTCAATACGTGATCGATGCGGATGTCTGCATCGACTGCGGTGCATGCGTGGCCGTTTGTCCGACAGACTCGATTGCACCGATGTAAGCAGCTCTAGGCAGACAAACGACGAGGGGAGAGCCTGTTGCTTTCTCCTTTTTTATTTGAGGTAGACGGATGGATGGCACACTCGTACTTATTGCGACTCCGATCGGCAACCCGGATGATTTTTCACCCCGGGCCGCCGCGATGCTCGCGGCTTCAGATTTGGTGCTGTGCGAAGATACGCGCGTAACGGGCAGGCTGCTCGCAGCTCTCGGGCTGTCGAAGCCGTGCCTGTCCTATCACGATCACAACGAAGTCAGGCGCATCGAACCCGTGCTTGAGCGCTTGCGGGAAGGTGAGACGATTGCGCTTGTTTCGGATGCCGGCATGCCGGCCGTTTCGGATCCAGGACAGCGACTCGTCGCGGCTGTTGCAGCACAAGGATTTCGCGTGAGCGTCATACCGGGACCGTCTGCGTCACTGGCCGCACTTGCGGTGTCGGGGCTGGATACGGCTCGATTTTATTTTGAGGGGTTTCTGGCGCCCAAGGGTACGGATCGCGAGACGCGCATCGCATATCTGAAACACTTTCCCGATACGTTCATTCTCTATGAAGCTCCGCACCGATTGGAGAAAACACTGGCAGATCTGGAGGCGGCAGGGCTCGGTCCGCGCAAGCTGGCGATCTGCCGGGAACTGACGAAACGATACGAGGAGGTCTTGTACCTCACGGTCGCCGAGGCGATCTCGCATTACCGGGACACAGCCATTCGCGGAGAGTTCGTTCTGGTGGTCGAGGGGGAATCGGAATACCTGCGACGTTCTCCGGAAAAGAGACAGGCCGACAAAGTGCGTCAGACTGAGGATGCGAGGCAGTTCATGCGCGACCGTCTGGCCGCCGACGAAAACAAATCGGACGTCCGTCGGGAGGCAGCAGCGCGATTCGGCTTGAGCCGAAACGAGGCGTATCGCATCACAGTCGAACTGGAAGCCGATTCCGATATGCTAGAATGACCGACAGTACACGTCTTAAAGGAGACAAAGCCACATGGGCGACACGTATTATCTGACCACACCGATCTACTACCCGAGCAACAAGCTGCACATCGGCAATGCGTATACGACCGTAGCGTGCGACGCAATTGCGCGCTACAAGCGGATGCGCGGCTTTGATGTCATGTTTTTGACGGGAACCGACGAGCACGGGCAGAAAATCGAAGAGCGTGCTGTGGCGGCCGGCAAAACACCGCAGGCTTTTGTCGACGGCATGTATGAGGACATCGCGCGTCTCTGGAAACGACTGAATATCTCCTACGACCGTTTTATCCGCACCACAGACAAACACCATGAGGCTGCCGTAGCCGAAATATACGAAACCCTGTACAAGCAAGGCGACATCTACAAGAGCGAATATGAAGGCTGGTACTGCACGTCGGACGAATCCTTCTGGACGAAGTCCCAGCTGGTTGACGGGCATTGCCCGGAGTGCGGCGGCGAGGTGAATCTGACGAAGGAATCATCCTATTTCTTCCGGCTGTCAAAATATGCCGACAGGCTGGAAGCACTGCTGGCGAGCGGTGATTTCGTGATGCCGATGTCCCGCGCCAATGAGATGATTCAAAATTTCATCCGGCCCGGCCTCGAAGATCTGGCGGTGACGCGCACGAGCTTTGACTGGGGTGTCAAACTCCCGTTTGACCCCGAGCATGTTGCGTACGTCTGGATCGATGCACTTTCCAACTACATCACGGCACTCGGTTACCCGGACATGACCGGTGACATGGCCGCTTACTGGCCGGCCAGCGTGCAGCTGATCGGGAAGGATATTGTCCGCTTCCATGTGCTGATCTGGCCCGCCCTCCTGATGGCGCTTAATCTGCCGCTGCCGGAGAAAATATACGCGCACGGCTGGCTCCTGATGGACGGCGGCAAGATGTCGAAATCGAAAGGCAATGTGGTCGATCCGCTCATTTTGTCCGACATGTACGGCGTTGATGCGGTCCGCTATTTTCTGCTCAGGGAACTGCCTTTCGGGCAGGACGGCAACTTTTCGAATGAAGCCCTGATCCAGCGGATCAACAGCGATCTTGCGAACGATCTCGGCAATCTTCTGAGCCGCACGGTCGCCATGATCGAGAAATACTTTCCTGAAGGCTTGCCTGACCGGCGCACAGCCGGGCCGGAGGACGAAAGCCTGCTTGAGCTGGCCGGTGTCACCGCTGACCGCATGGCAGCCGAAATGGAGGCATTCAACTTCAGTGCGGCCCTGCACCACATTTTTGCTCTGGTGGCGCGGGCCAACAAATACATCGACGAAACGACACCCTGGATTCTGGCCAAACATGACGCGGACAGGCCGCGGCTCGGTACGGTGCTTTACAATCTGGCTGATGTACTGCGCATGGTTGCTGTCCTCATTTCACCCTTCATGACTGAATCACCGGCGAAGATAAGAGAAGCGCTCGGTTTGAAAAAGAACGATCCGAACGATGGTCTCGCCCTCGACGGCTGGGAGAGTGCCCGCCAGACCGGGCGGTTTGCAAGCGACGGCGTGAAAAAAGGCGAGTCGCTCTTTCCCCGAATCGACATGGAAGAGAGTCTCACAAAGCTGGACGCGATTTCCGGGCATTCGGCGGAGCAGAAAGCAAAAGAGAGTGAAGCAGAAAACGCGGACCAATACAGCGAAGTGACATTCGATGACTTTAAGAAACTGCGCCTTCAGATCGGCACCGTTGTTGAGGCGGAGGCGGTGCCGAAGTCAAAGAAACTGCTGAAACTGACCGTTGATTTCGGTGCCGAAAAACGGCAGATTGTATCGGGCATCGCCGCCCATTACACGCCTGAGAATATCATCGGAAAGCAATACCTTTTCGTGACCAATCTTGCCCCGCGCAAAGTCTTCGGCATTGAATCCCAGGGCATGATTCTGACGGCGGAGAAAGCCGATGCGTCGCTGAGCCTCATCAGTCCGCTCGATGAAGTGCTGCCCGGCGCACCGATCGCCTGATGGTCTGGTTTGAGACACACTGCCATCTGCAGGACGACCGTTTCAAGGACGATCTGCCGGATGTCGTGGCGCGCGCCAAAGCGGCCGGCGTCAGCAGTATCGTTCTGGCCACCTCGAACGTTCCAGATTCGCGCACAGCGGTCGAACTGGCACTGGAGCACGGCCTTTACTGCACCGTTGGCATTCACCCGCATGACGCCAGCACATTCGATCAGGACAGCAGAGAGGAACTGGAGCAGCTCGTCCGATACGCCGACCGGCAGGCAGAAGAGTTGGGCAGAGACAAGGTCGTTGTGGCCATCGGCGAAATCGGTCTGGATTACCATTACGACTTTTCGCCGCGCGACGTGCAGCGCCGCGTCTTTTCGGAACAGATGGAACTTGCTGCAAAACTCGGTCTGCCGCTCGTGTTCCACGTGCGCGAAGCATTTCAGGATTTTTTCACCCTGATTGAAGAGGCAAAAAACGACCAGCTCTTTCTTCAGGAAGATCCGGGCGTCGTTCATTGCTACTCCGGCTCGGTTGAATTCGCCGAACGACTGCTGCCGTTCGGTTTTCTTTTCGGATTTGACGGACCGCTTACGTTCAAGAATGCCAAAACACCAGTGGCAGTCGCAAAGCACCTGCCTCTGGAGCGCCTGGTCATCGAGACGGATGCACCGTACCTCACGCCTGTGCCCCACCGGGGCAAACGAAACGAACCCGCCTTTATTCCGTACATCGGCGAGAAGATGGCGGAGATTCGGCAAATTGCGACCGAGGAGGTGGCCCGGATTACGACAGAAAATGCGATTCGGCTGTTTCGCCTGAACCCGCAATTGCTTTTTGCCTGACAATTTCGTAAGATGGCGTAGATTCGAAACGGGAGCGTAGCTCAGCTGGCAGAGCGCCAGTTTTACACACTGGATGTCATCGGTTCGAGCCCGGTCGCTCCCACCACGAAGAACGAAGGTCCGCCGGCACATGCAGGCGGGCTTTTGTTTGCAGAGAAACGCCTGAATACAGGTGTTTTCAGACACAAAAACGGCGAAAATGAGTTTGCCAAAGTTCGATTGACAAACGAATAATCCTTTGCTATCTTGTGTAAGCGTCTTTCGGAGAAAGACCGGCAGACGGCGCAGTAGTTCAGTTGGTTAGAATGCCAGCCTGTCACGCTGGAGGTCGAGGGTTCGAGCCCCTTCTGCGTCGCCAAAACTGCCGGCCTATAAGGCCGGCAGTCTTATGCCCAGATAGCTCAGTCGGTAGAGCAGTGGACTGAAAATCCACGTGTCGTTGGTTCGATTCCGACTCTGGGCACCACAGAGCCCCAAAGCCTTGCCGGCAGAGGGGTTTTGTTTTGCCGTGACATGAACACGATACTGCGCCGGAACGAAACTCAGGTCTTTTTCTCAGATCTGCTGAGCCACGCTTCCAGGATCACGCCATACAGGATGCCGGCCACAAAACTGACAGGATCCTGAAACCCGGTCGAACTGTAAAAGGCAAGCGAAACAAGGAGACCCAGAACGGCGCCGCGCAGCAGCGCTTTGCTTCGGGGCTTAGCCGGCCAGGGTGCACCGACGGCCAGGCCGATGATTACGCGGTTGTACCAGAGTGAGAACACAAAAACGGGTGAAGCGGCAGAACCGGACCGGATATATGCTCCTGCCACGCAGACGAGTCCAAGTATGGCGCCGCCGATGAGCGCTTCAATCATCCTTTTATTCACAAAAACTCCTTCCGGATCTGTTTAGATCCGCTTAACGATTCAGCCAGGTAATGCTCGACTGCAGCACGGTGGCAAAGGAAACCCAAAGAAGATAGGGAATGTTTACCCAGGTGATCCAGGCTGCAAACGGATAGATGGCGAGCAGCGCCCAAACCAGAGTGAGCCAGATCAGGATAATGTCTGCCAGTGCGAGAATATTGTTTCTAAGCTTGAACTGGAGCGGTGTAAACGCAATGTTGAACACCACATTGAGGATGAACGGCAAGAGCACAGGCCAGGTGATCTGCGCTTTAGCAAACAGATAGATTGCCGTTCCATAGGTGATAAAAATGCCAGCGTAGAGAACCGTCCACACCGGGCCAAACAGCCAGGCGGGAGGCGACCAGGCTGGTTTCTTCAACTGCTTGTACCATTGATTCATCTCATTTTCCTCCCGTCCTGCTGTACAGGGTTCGTCAGCGGTTTTTTGTCGCGTATGAATAGCTGCGCCGCTCCGCCGTAAAGACATAATACCCGTCAATCTCATCGATGTGGACACCGCCGAAGACGGCGGCCATTTTGTTCTTGTACCACGCTTTTCGTTTTGTTACCAAGATCAGTTTTCCGCCCAGAGCAAGCCGGTTGAAGCCCTTCTCGATGAAGTGTTTCGGTACGGAAAAATCGGCGTGGTAGGGCGGGTTCGATAAAATCAGCGTATAGGCGGTTTCGTCAAGCTGTCGGAATCCGTCGCTCTGCACGATGCGTATGTCAGGGACGCCGTTCAGGCGGGCATTTTCACGCGACGCAGCCACTGCCGCTTCATCCTTGTCGACCATCGTGATGCTCGCCGCTCCGATCTGTTTCGCCGCGTAAATTCCGACGATACCGTAGCCGCAGCCGAGGTCGAGCACCTTGTCGCCCTGCTCGAATGAGACTGAAGAGAGCATCGCCTTCGTGCCGGCGTCCAGGCCCTGCGGTGAAAACAGGTTCTTTCCGGTTCGAAATTGCATGTGGATGCCGTTCACGCTGATGCTGAGGGTGAGCGGGAATTCCGCGCTCTCATCTGTTTTGTGTTCTTTTGTCATCTTTTTCTCCAGAAGATCAGCGTCTCGTCTTTTGAGGCAACTGACACCTTTCACGATGCTTGTTCACTTTTGGTGTCGATGTCATCATAACGGAAGCGGGAAGGTTGCAGGCACCAGACAGAATGGACTGGCTTTTCGTGTTCTTACATTGTACCGTTGTGACAGCAGACGGAGTCGATCTGGAAAACAGGCGGCCCGAAGCGAATGAAGATGAGGAGCGGCGGATGGAATATCGGGTCATTGGAAAAACAGGCATTCCGGCCAGCATCATTGGCTTGGGAACGGAGCATCTGGATGGTGCATCCGGCAGGGATATTGACTCCACCATCCATGCCGCGCTTGATGCCGGCATCAATATTATCGATGTGTTCATGCCCGGGCCGGATGTGCGACGCAAAATCGGTCACGCGCTCAAAGACAGGCGAGATCGCGTTTTGCTGCAAGGGGCAATCGGTTCGACGGATATCGGCGATCAATATGACATCAGCCGGGATCTGGCGACATGCAAAAGGTATTTTGAAGATCTTCTGCGCTATCTGCAGACGGACTGCATCGATTTCGGCATGCTTTTTTTCATGGATTCCGATCAGGCGCTTGACGACGTCTCGGAAAATGGCATTCTCGCTTACGCGCGACAGCTTAAAAAGGAAGGGAAAATTCGCGCCATCGGCGCCAGTTCACACAATCCCGATGTCGCGAAAAAACTGGTTCTGCGCGGCTGGATTGATCTCCTGATGTTCAGCATCAACCCGGCTTTCGACATGACGCCAGTCGGCGAAAATACACTCGATGCGCTGGAAGGCGGCTTTCATGTCCCGAATCGGCAAGGGCTGAGGCCGGAACGGCACGAACTGTATCAGCTGTGCGAAAAACATGAAGTCGGCATCACGGTGATGAAAACGTACGGTGCAGGGAAGCTTTTATCAGCCGAACATACGCCGTTTTCGGCAGCGATGACGACGACGCAGTGCATTCATTATGCGCTGTCCCGGCCGGCCGTCGCCAGTGCGCTGGTCGGATGTGAATCAGCCGCTGAAGTCAGCGACGCTGTCCGTTATCTGGACGCGTCCGCCGAAGCGAAGGATTACACCTGGATTTTTCAGGAAGAACACGGACGGCTGGATCAGGCGTGCGTTTACTGCAGTCACTGTCAGCCGTGCCCTGTTGGCATTGACATCGCGTCCGTGCACAAGTATCTGGATATCGCTCTGCTTGGCACAGATCGCATACCGCCGTCTGTGCGACAGCACTACCTCGCCCTGCCGGCACGCGGTGAGGACTGCATCACATGCGGTCAGTGCGAAACGCGCTGCCCGTTCGCGGTACCGATCATGGAAAACATGCGTCTGGCGGAAACATGGCTGGGACGCTCTGCCACTTGACCGATACCGCTTCTGCGCCAAACTCTAGGGCAAGTCTGAGCGATCGATGACGATGGTGGCTGAATCACCGACGGCGTGAGGCGTGAAACGGATGAGAAGCGTTTCCCAGTCTTCTTTTGCCTGAACGCCGACCGAACCGGTCCTCGTAAGCCCAAAGCCGAGGGCAGTGCCGAGCGCCTCGCCTTCTGCAGACTGGATTGCTGACACGTCCTCCGGTATCTGCTCTTCATCCACAAAGTAGGTGAAGATCATGCCGATCGCCGTACCCTTGGTCGAATTGTTGACAATCTCAAATTGAGGCTGCAGGAAAACATGCCCGGGCTCGGGTACATAAGTATCATCGCCGCTGGACATTCTGAAGTCGGTAAGCGTGATCGTGACCCCTTCCACTTCCTCGGTATAGCCGAGCAAACTGTAGCCTGCTGCCGCCGGTGTTTCAGTCTCGGCCGCTTCCTGTGCTTCGGTTTGTGCGTCCGTGACCGCTTCGGCGGTACCGGGCCCCGCGACGGGCTCTTTGTTGCTGCAAGCGGTGGTGTTGAAGAGAATGGCTGTTACTGCCATAAGAATGAGCATGCTGTTTTTCATGTCAATGGCTCCTGTCTTTTAACTGAAACATCGGGCCTGTGTTTTCGAAGCACAGGCTCTCTTTGAGGTCAGGGCGTTTGCCGGCTCGCCGGCTGTCGTTGATTTGTTTGAAAGACAAAAGGAAATAGTGTCAGCGTCATTTTCAATTCCGCCAGGCGGCCTGTCAATGACTGAAATTTGACCGGTAAGCTTTGATTCTGGAGTTACATTTTGGCAGTGAATCGCGCAGCTGTGCGTACCGCATGCGAGGGCATCTGCTTCGTCCTTTTGGCATAGTGACCGAAGGGTCTTGCGACCGAAAGGAGCCTCCCATGATTTTGCAATCCGGCAGCCTAGAGCACATGTTCTTTTGTCAAAACCCTTTTGTTTTTGCTGTGCATCACGACGATCACTTCCCGGCGGGCGACGGACAGCTGCAGCCGGTTGAAAGAAGGGTGTTTCGGCCGGATGGTGATATGGATCCGAAGGCACCGTGGCGCATGTACTACGGCGAGCGTGTGCCCGGATTTCCGGCGCATCCGCACCGCGGCTTTGAGACAGTCACCGCTGTCGTTCGCGGTACGGTGGATCACACGGACGGACTGGGTTCCAAAGGCCGTTACGAGGACGGCGATGTGCAATGGATGACGGCAGGCAGGGGACTGCAGCATGCTGAGATGTTTCCGCTGAAGCGAACTGACGGACCAAACCATCTGGAACTGTTTCAGATCTGGCTCAGTCTGGACAGCGCGCACCGCATGGCTGAACCGGCTTACAAAATGTTGTGGCAGGAAGATATTCCGGTCGTGACGCTGACAGACGAGAATGGTCTTTCAACCAAGGTCACGGTTATCGCAGGTGAGGAAGCCGGGCAGTCAGCACCTCTGCCGACGCCCGATTCCTGGGCAGCCGATCCGAAAAACCGGCTGCAGATCAAGCTTTATGCACTGGAACCGGGTGCCGCAGCAGTGCTGCCTCGCGGAACTGAAACGATGAACAGGTCGCTCTACTTTTATGACGGGGACGCACTGCGGATTGACGGCAAAAGATTTGCTGACAAATCGTATGCGTTTGTCAGAGCCGATGCAGAGCTGATCTTGAAAAATGAAGGCAGTGAAACGGCACGCGTCCTGCTTCTGGAAGCTGAACCGATCCCGGAGCCGATCGTGGCACGCGGTCCGTTTGTGATGTCCTCCGAAGAAGAAATCCGAGAGGCGTTCAAAGATTACCGCGAAACACAGTTTGGCGGCTGGCCGTTTGCGGAAGACGAAGTGTATCACGCACCGGAACAGGTGCGATTCGCTGAATATCCGGATGGAACGGTCGAGTATCCGGCAAAAGAGAAGTAAGCGTCACTCTCGGAAGTGGCCGTAGGGCAAGAAGTCGTCCAGCATGAACGTGAATCGGCCGATGTGCCGATCGACATGGAAATGACCGCAGTACCAGTGCCGGTAGTCCAGCTTTTGCTCCAGTTCAGCGAGCCACGTTTCGGTGGTGACATCAACGTCAAGGGCTGAGAACCGGCGGGGCTTTTCGCTGAAGGGCAGATGACTGAGCGGTGCCGTGTGGCTCAGCACAACATCAACCTGATGGTTATGTGCAGCCAGCGTCTCTTCCACGCGTTTTTTGACCAAGTCGGACGGCTGTTCATCTTCAAACCACGGCCACTTCAGTGCGATCCGGAAATCCTTGTCCAGACTGTAGGCGCCGCCGATAACGAGTGTCGACAAGCCGTCGAAATCAAAGATGCTGCCGTCTTTGGCAAAAAGCAGATTGTCGTAGCCGTCTTCCCGGTAAACAGTGCCTCCCCGGTACGGGATCTCCCTGTATCCGGGAATGGTCGCGGGGCGCATATCATGATTGCCGTGCAGACAAAACAGCGTAATCGGCAGCTTGCGAAGCGCATTCTTCTTCAGACGATCTTTCGCTTCACCATGAAAGTTGATCCCGGCATCCCCCAGAATGATCAGGGTGTCGTCGACGGTCGTCTCGTGTGTGTCGCAAAATGCCGCGACAGGTGCAAATTTCGCGTGTTTGTCTCCAGTGATGTAGATCATGTGCTGTCTTTCCCCGGCCTTTCAGTGGCCTGCGGCTGATTTTTTCCAGTATAGCCGTTGACAGCAGCGCGATTGGTAACGCCTGCAGTGCGGTTTGGCGGAATTGTCGGCTTGTTGCGCCTCGTCTGTCCCGATACAATGAGCGAGGCAAATTCGGGCGGAGGGCGTGATGGAAAACGGCGGAATCAAGCGCGGTGAAATTCGAAGAGAAATCAGATGGCTCGTTCTGCCGATCATGGCGGAAAGCATTTTTGCCCTTTCCGGCAACCTGATTTTCATCGCATTTCTGTCCCGCATTGACGGTGTCGGCCTGTCCAGTCTGACGCACGTGGCTGCATACGGATTGTCGGTGATCATCACGGGGCTTGTCTGGAACCTCCTGAAAGGGATCAGTATCGGTGCCACCATCAGCTTGTCGCAGGCAGTCGGCGCCGGTGAACGTGACCGCATTCTGCAGACCGGCATGCAAACAGTCGGTTTGCTTTTCGTGCTTGGCTGTCTGTCCAGCATTCTGGTCTACATCTTTGCCGAGCCGATCGTGCTGTTTTATCGGCCGGATGCGGAAACGCTCGCCATTTCAGTCCGATACATTCGCATCTGCTGTTTCGGGTTTCCGTTTCTCGGCCTGATGCACGCGTCTACCGGCATCATGCAGGGGACGGGCAATACAAAAGTCCCGATGAAGTTTTCCGCCATATTAAACCTCGTCTTCATTGTCGTCGGCGTGCCCCTCATATTCGGTTGGTTCGGCGATCCGATCGGGGTGGTCGGGTCAGGCTTTGCGCTCGTAACCGGTCAGGTGGTCACGGCTGCGGCCGGCATGCTGACCCTTTTCGGCAAGCGCGGCCTGCTGCGCCCCGCGTTCAAGACGGCTGCTGCCCGCGTATCGTTCAAAACCATTTTTACCGTGTTGAAACTGGGGCTGCCGACCAGTCTGGAAAACATCTTCTGGCTTCTGGCCGCCATGGTGATCGGTCGCGTCATGCTCGGTTTCGGCGATGTGCAGTACGCGGCGAATCAGATCGGCCTGCAGACGGAGTCGATTGCCACACTGCCTGCAACCAGTTTCGGCATCGTGGCCATGACCCTGTGCGGTCGTGCCATCGGGGCAAAAAAACGTGAGCTGGGCGAAGCGTATCTCGCGGAAATCAAGAAGTCGGTCTATCCGGTGATCGCCGCAGGAGCGCTGCTCTTGCTGCTTATTCCCGGTTTTCTCCTCAGCCTGATGTCGAATAACGGTGAGGTCGTATCACTGGCCTCGATCTATCTGCGCATTATGGGTGCGTGCCTTCCGGCGATCTCGCTGTCTCAGGTGTATCTCGGTGCCCTCAAAAGCGGCGGGCATACGCGTACCCCGATGCTGATCGCACTGGCCGGCCTCTGGTGCATTCGCGTACCCTTGTCGATTCTGGCTGCCTCGATCGCCGGTTCCACCATCGTGTGGCTCTGGTATGTTGTGGCTATTGATCTTGTGGCGCGCTTTGCGGCCAGCGTGATCGTATTCAGGAAGACCCGATTGTTCGAACGACTGACCGCCTGATACTTTTTTCAACAAATTAACTACAATAAGGATTAACAGCAAGGTGGAAACCGGCATCGGTCTCAACTGATGCGACCCCGCTTTTTACGCGGCAGTCGCGTATCCTGATAACAAGTACAGGAGGATTTGCATGAACGAGATGATTGCAATCGCTGATCGTGTTCAGGCGGCCAAACAGGACAGTCTGGCCGCTGACGACCTGATTCGCGACTATCTGCCGTTCATTCGGAGCGAAACAGCCGCGCTTTGCAAAAAGCGTCCGGGACAGTCGATCGATGACGAACTGAGCATCGCCATGCTCGGCTTTCACGAAGCCATTCAGGGGTACAATGCCTCGAAAGGTCCCTTCCTCGGCTTTGCCTCCCGTATCATGAAACACCGGCTGATCGATTATTTTCGGCAGGAAAAGCGTCATTACGGCCAGATTTCGCTCAGTACACCGGTCACGAATGACAGCGAGACGACCTTGGAAGAGATGCTGCCGGATGAGGTTCGGCATGAGGAAGTCTATGACAGCCGACAGGCAACAAAGCAGGAGATTGCGGAGCTTTCGAATCAGCTGAGCCGGTTCGGTCTGAATTTGAGCGCGATCGCCGATAACGCCCCGAAACAGGGACGGACAAAGCGGCAATGTCTGCAGGCACTGAAGCATGCCAAAGCGCATCCGCTCATTATTCAGGAAACGATCCGCACAGGCAGGCTTCCGCTGACGGCGCTTGCCGACGGAGCCGGTGTGGAAAAGAAAACCCTGGAACGGCACCGCAAGTACCTCATGGCCCTGCTCGTTATCTATTCCAACGGCTATGAGATGATTCGCGGACATCTGAAGCAGGTCCTGGTCAGGCAAACGGAGGTTCACCCATGACATATCTCGTGCTCGAAAACCATCTTAGTTACTCAATCGTGCTCGATGAGGCGGGTGATTTTATCAAAGTCGCCAACATGGGATATGACGTTGGAGAAACGTTGACGGAAATCAGGACATTGAAACGGGGCATGTCACGTCCGTTCCAGATTGCGCTCGGCACCGTTGCCGCGAGTGTGATCATTGCGTTTGTCGTGATCCTGTCCACCATGATGACCGCATTCGGCCAGGTTACGCTGCGGATCAATCCGAGTGTCATTATTGATGTTGACCGGCAGAACACGGTCACCCGCATTCAGGCAGGGAACCGGGACGGTGAAACACTGCTTCAGGGCTATGAGTACAAGGACAAGTCGCTCATGCCGGTGATTGATGAACTGGTCACTCGAGCGATCGACGACGACTTCCTGCTGCCTGGCGGGAAAATCGCGCTCGATTTGAATGCCAGGGATGAGGCGTGGCTCGATGTGACAAGCAGCGAAATCAGCGCGCACCTTCAGAGTTTTATGGCGGACATAATGGACGTGACGATTGAGATTACGCGCCTTGATGTCGGAACACAGCAGGTGATCATCCCCGTGAGAGGACTCCCGGCACGGCCTGACCCTGCAGCGGAGACGGACAGTGAAGAGGACATGACCGATTATGGCATCGAAGAGATTACTGATTCGCCGCTGACGAGACCGACTGTACGCGAGACTTCGCCTCAGACACCTGCTGCCACGCGTCCGCCCGTCACGAATCCGCCAGTCACCAGTCCGCCGGCCTCAATACGCCCGGCTGCCACGAATCCGGCTGCCACGAATCCGCCGGCCACGAATCCGCCGCAGGACATCTCGGATTACGATGACAGCTCTTTTGATGATTCCCGGGATGACAGTGCTTACGATGCTTCCGACTATGACGATTCGCTTTACGGAGATTCTCCGTACGACGATTAGCTGAGAAAAACGTACGACCCCGGTTTGGATGCCGGGGACTCGTATCCTAATAGTGTGACATGTAACAGCATGCTGCAACAAAACGATTTAGACTCTTTACGAAGGAGGAAAAAGAAATGAAATCGAAAAGAAAACTGTTTTCTGCCATCATTGCACTCCTTGCAGTGCTGGGCATATTGGCAGGCTGCACGGCACCCGGGCAACCTGCCGCTGAAACAACCGTAGAAGCAAATTCTGAAGCCGGGGGAGGAACGATACTTCTCAAAGTCAATCCCGAAATTGCCGTTCGCTTCAATGAAGACGGTATAGTTACCGATGTCTTTGCTAGAAATAGTGACGCCCAGCCGATCGTGGCCGCTCATGGTGATCTGACAGGACAAGAGGCGACTGCTGTCATCCGCAGCCTGCTCGGCAGCATCCACGATGCAGGCTATCTGATTGACGATCTGGACGGGGAACGCCGCCAGATTACGATCGAACTTGAACAGGGATCGATCGTGCCGTCAGATACCTTCATGGAAAAAGTTGTGGATGTCGTCCAAAAGTACATCAGCGGGGAGAAGCTGAGAAGCGATCTGACCGTCTGGGATGATACCGACTTCAGTCTGAGCGACTATGATGCATCGGAATTCTACGGCAGTGCTTATGACTCGTCGCTCTTCGGCGTCTCGGATTATTCCGATTATGGCAGAAATTTTAATGCCTTAAGCCGATCCATCCTGCGCGGCTGGAAAGTATGGCGATACAGAGTCACAAGAGACTATGACAACGACTCGATGTACGACGATTCCATGTACGACGATTCCATGTATGACGACTCCATGTATGAGAACGCCACTCCCGATGATTCGATGTACGATGACTCCATGTATGAGAACGCCACTCCCGATGATTCGATGTACGATGACTCGCCGTACGACTCTTCAAACGATGACGATTCGCTTTATGATTATGACGATTCAATCTACGACGATTCGCTCTACGATGATTCGTACTATGCGGCTCCAGTGACGCCGGCCGCGCCGGTTCCGACAGCCGCACCGGCACCGCCTCCGACAGCCGCACCGGCACCGCCTCCGACAGCCGCACCGGCACCGGTTTACGATGATTCCGGCTACTCCGATTATTCAAATGATGATGACTCGGGATATTCATATGATTCTGACGACTCGGATTACAATTAGGTAAAGTGGAGGCCGCATGCGCCATGAAGTCAAACACAGTATCAATGCGTTGGATGACCTGGTTCTCACGGCACGGCTGAAAGCCTTATTTGAACACGACAGACATGCTGGCTCACACGGTTCTTACCGTGTGAGCAGTCTTTATTTTGATACCCCGTACGACAAGGCTGTCGCCGACAAGCTGAGCGGGGCAGGCGTAAGAGAAAAGTTCCGTCTGCGCTATTATGGCGAGAACACGGCGTGGCTGCGTTTGGAGTGCAAGCAAAAAATGGGGCAGATGACGGCAAAGAAAAGCATCCGGCTGACAAAGACAGAGGCAAAGCGACTTATGTCTGGTGACCTTGATGTCTTGTTTGCTCCGAAAGATCCGCCCCGCATGTTTTTTTATTCTCGTTTCCAGGGCAATCTTCTGCGCCCGGTGGTGCAGGTAACATACGACCGTGAGGCGTTTCACTATCTGCCGGGCAATGTCCGCATCACGATTGACCGCAATTTGCGCACCAATCCGGGCGGCTGCGGTTTCCTGAATCCCGATACACCGCATTTGGATGCAGCGGACGGGCTCGCCGTGCTCGAAGTGAAGTACGACGCCTTTTTGCCGGATCTGGTTCGGCTGGCGGTCCAGATACCGGATCGCAGGTCAGCGGCCATTTCCAAATATGTAATCAGCCGTCGCTACGATTAACGTGCTGCAGAGGAGGCATTCATGACATTTCAGGACATTTTCAAATCGAGTTTTATCGAACGCTTCGACAGTGTCCCGCTGATCGACATGACCGTTGCGCTGCTCCTGGCCTTTTGCCTCGGGCTCTTTATCTTCTTTATCTATGCGAAAAGTTATACCGGCATCATGTATTCGCCGGGGTTCGGCGTCACGCTGATCGCTCTGGCCATGATCACGACACTCGTCATGCTGGCCGTGACAAGCAATATCGTGCTGTCGCTCGGTATGGTCGGCGCACTTTCGATCGTTCGCTTTCGGACGGCCATCAAGGAACCGATGGATATCGCGTTTCTTTTCTGGAGCATTGCAGCCGGCATTGTGCTGGCGGCAGGGCTCATCATCCTGGCCGTGATCGGCAGTCTTCTGATTGGTGCCATGATTTACGTCTTTGCCCAGAAAGGCAGCATTACGAAGCCGTATATCCTGGTCGTGAGAGTCGCTGATGAAGACACCGAAACGCGCGTCCTGAATCTGGTTCGGGATCAGGTGAAGAAAACGGCACTGAAGAGCAAGTCAGTGGGCGCCGGCTGCATCGAACTGAATCTTGAACTGCGGCTCAAGGATGACAGAACGGGATTTGTCAACGAGATTTCGGCACTTGACGGTGTCGCACATGTGGCTATGGTGTCCTACAACGGCGACTATCTGGTCTAGCAGTGATAACTTCCGATCACATCGGAAAAGTGGTGCTGGCTGCCGTGATTGCGGCTTTGCTTTTGCTGTCAATGTTTGTGTTTGGGGAGCAGATCGGCCTCGTCGGGGTGACCGCGCAGCCGGCGTATGTCGGCCGTCTGTTTGACGATTCACGCGTGCAGCGAATTGACATCCTGCTTGACGACTGGCCGTCATTTCTGGCGGAGGCTGAAAAAGAACAGTACCGCGAAGCGACTTTCGTGATCAACGGCGAACGGATCAGTCATGTCGGTGTTCGCCTGAAGGGCAACAGCTCGATGCGGCTGGCGCTGAAATACGGGCATGACCGGCTCAGCATGAAGGTCAAGTTCGACCACTACGTGTCAGGACAAACATTTCGCGGCCTTGACGAGTTCTCGCTTGATTCGTCCTTCCAGGACAATTCGTACCTGAAAACATATCTTGCCTACGACATGATGCGCCACATGGATGTTCCGGCACCGCTCACCAGTTTTGCCTGGGTCACCGTAAACGGGGACGATCACGGGCTTTTCCTGGCTATCGAGGAACCGAATGAATCATTCGCCAGACGAAATTTCGGACTCGATTACGGTCAGCTTTACAAACCGGATTACCGCTCGCTCGATGACGACAACCGGGATGTCTGGCTCGTATACCGGGGGGACGATCCGGCGGGCTATGACAATATCTTCCGGAAAGCCCGTTTCCGGCCGACCGAATCCGACAAAGCCCGCCTGATCGAGTCGCTTCGTGTGCTCGGCAGCAGGGAAAACCTCGCATCCGTCATTGATGTCGACAAGGTGGTGCGCTATTTTGCCGTGCACAACTTTGTGGTAAACCTTGACGGTTATCTTGGCCGGACGGCACACAACTATTTTCTCTATGAGGAAGACGGTGTGCTCAGCATGCTGCCGTGGGATTATAACCTGGCCTTCGGGACATATTCACTCGGCATGCCGAATCCGATCAATGATGCGAAGCTGTACATAAACTACCCTATTTTTACACCGGGCGAACTGAAGCACATCGAAAATCGCCCGATGTTTCATCACGTGATGCAGGATAAGGCTCACTTTGCGCTGTACCGGCAGCGCTTCGATGAATTCATCGCGTCCTATTTTGAAAGCGGCCTGTTTTCGAAGAAGGTTCTGACGATGGCTGACCAGATTGCGCCTTACGTTGATAAAGACCCAACGGCATTTTGCTCCTATGACGACCATCTGGTCGCCGTGCAGACGATCATGGATTTCGGTCTGCTGCGTGCAGAAAGCGTTCGCGGCCAGTTGGCTGGAACGATTCCCGGCACAAGCCGCGGACAGCGTGAGGATCCGTCCCGCCTGATCGATGCCGGCAGTGTTTGGCTGCCGGACATGGGTGAGATCGCGGATCTGAAGGACTAAGCGGGGCTTTTGCCGAATCGGCTGAGCACGCGCATGGCCTGCAGGGTGTTCCAGCGGCCCGCTTCCCCCGGATATTCACCCAGGTCGACCGGCATGGTGCCGCGGTGCAGGATATCCTGGTTCCAGCGCCCGTCTGTCCTTCGTTTTGATTTGAGATGGGCAAGCGCGCCA
The DNA here is from genome assembly GCA_012838355.1 of Clostridiaceae bacterium. Lineage (GTDB taxonomy): Bacteria > Bacillota > Clostridia > Saccharofermentanales > DTU023 > DUPJ01. The sequence continues at coordinate 528 of DUPJ01000075.1, read as the reverse complement.
TGCAGACGCTCATCATGCGTTTTTGCAGAACGGGAAAAGTAATCGAGTGCCCGCAAAATGTTGTAATGCCACCAGGGAGGGAAGGCCAGCTGGAAAAATGCCGGGGCAGCGAAACTGCCGCGTTTGTCATGACGATCGACAAAAATGGTGTCGCCGGTCGACTTTCGACAAAACAGATGTCTTTCCAGCAGATATCCCTCGCCGGCTTGTCTCGCCATCGTGATGGCGGCCTCGCCGCCAAACGACATCTCATACTCGAGAAGCGCTTCAAGAACACATATGGTCGTGTTGAAGGATCCGTGCTCTGAATCTGAGTCGCAGTTCCAGCCGCCGTCAGATAATTGTCCGGCAAGCAGCCGCTCGATCAGGGGGCGCACGTTGACGCCGAAATAGGCGCCGGAAGCTGCGATCTGGCCGTTAATGCAGTGTTCCGTTTCGCCTTCAAAAAAGCGGTTGCCTGACCACGGCACGTCACCGCCGAATGTCACCTGCTCTACCCGTGCGATCGCACGGCGCGCCGCCGCCGAC
>DUPJ01000074.1 GCA_012838355.1 Clostridiaceae bacterium | reverse complement strand
TTTGCCGATCCGGCACGGTACCCGGCTGCTGTCCGCACCGGACTGATTGATCTTCGCCATATCGCGGCAGACGTCAGCGTGACGGCTGACGATTATGTCTGCGTCATGACGCGCGGCCACATGCTCGACGAAGAGGTACTGGTGCAGATCCTCGCTACGGATGCGCATTACATCGGTGCGATCGGGAGCAGCCGTAAGATGAGAACCATTTTTGACCACCTGGTTCACGAGCATGGTTTTGCAAAGAAAGATCTTCTCCGAATTACGACCCCGATCGGGCTTGATATCGGTGCTGAAACACCGCAGGAAATTGCGATTGCGATCGCGGCCCAGCTGATAACGGTGCGTCTAGACAGGGAGAAAGCCTGCTCGTGATCGTTTTAACCGGCCCGAGCGGCAGCGGAAAGTCAACCCTTATCGAACGGATACTGAAGCGCTTCGACGATGTGAGCGGCTATCGCACGCGCCGCGAAACGGGGGAGAAGACCGCCTTCTATCTCGTGCCGATCAAGCCTGAGTGCGACTTGCCGGCAGTGCCCTTTCTCACCTTCGATGATCACCGCGCCCGCTTTTTCCCGGACGCTTTCCATCTTGCGGCGGCCGGTTCGGTTCTGCAGGACAGCCGGCTGATCATCCTGGACGAGGTCGGCGGACTGGAGCTGACATCCGAAGTGATCTTCGACTGGCTGATGCAGCTGAAGGACAGCCCGGCACTTTTGCTCATGGTCTTTAAATCGGATGAGAACTGCCGGCGCTTGCTGGCCAAAGCCGAACTGAGTCCGGAAGCGGAAGATTTGCTCTGGGCGCGGCGCACAGCCCTCCTGGCCGGTGTCGGCCGAATCTATGATGTGGACGATGCCGCTCAGCTCTTAGCCTATCTGGCCGACCGGCTCGCCTGATCAGCTCGCCAGATCAGTTCATTTCGCCGTTCAGAAAGGCATCCGGCAACAGCGTCTCCATGACGGTGTCAGTTCATCTCGTTGGTTGTAAGATCGAGGATATTATTGAAACGGTACCTTCCGGTGAGGATAAGAAGACCAAAAAACGGAGGAAGTTGAAATGACCGAAGAGAAAAAGAAATATTATATCAGTCTAATTGAAGAGCTGAGAAAGCTTCCAAAAGAGACTGAGTGGGCAGAGTTCAAGGTAAATAATCATGCACCGAACGAGATAGGGGAGTATCTTTCTACACTCTCAAATTCCGGGGCGTTGCATGAGAAAGAGACGGCATATCTTTTATATGGTGTTCATGATGAAACTCATGATATCGTTGGTACGAAGTTTGATCCGAAAGAGGCAAAAGTCGGAAATGAAGAGCTTGAAAATTGGCTAATTACCCAGCTGACGCCACGCATCGACTTCAAGTTCGTTGAAGTAGATACGGAGAAGGGACCTGTTGTGGTAGTTGAAATCCCGGTAGCAAAGATTCAGCCGACAGCATTTAAGGGCGTGGAATACATCAGAGTTGGATCGTATAGTAAAAAGCTGAAAGATTTTCCGGAGAAAGAGCGCAAGTTATGGCGTGCGTTTGAAATCAGACCATATGAGACCATGCCAGCAAAGGAAAATGTAAACTCTGAAACTGTTACGAAACTACTGGACACAGGTGCGTTCTATACATTGATGTCGTTGCCGGTTCCGAGCACCAGAGACGGGATCATACATGATTTTTCGGAGTACGGGTTCATTAAACGCATGGATAACGGTAATTATGCCGTGACAAATATGGGAGCTTTGCTGTTTGCAAAGGATATTCGCCAATTTGATTATCTGGAAAACAAACGGATCCGAGTGATCAGGTATAAGGGCAGTGGCAGGACAAACGCTATCAGGGATCAGTTCTTTTATAAGGGCTATGCTGTAGGATTTGATAATGTCGTGAACTATATTATGAGTATGCTTCCACAGGGAGAGACGATTGAAACTGCACGGCGTGAGGAATTTATCATGTTTCCTGAAAAGGCAGTTCGTGAAATGCTTGGAAATCTGATGATCCATCAGGACATGACGGCACATGGGCAGAGTCTTATGGTTGAGATTTTTGATGAGAGGATTGAGGCAACAAATCCAGGATCTTTGCTTGTAGATGTAGACCGCATCATTGATACCGCACCTCATGCTCGAAATGAGAAGATGGCAGATTTTTTGAGGCTGGTGCATATCTGTGAAGTTCGTGGAAGCGGATTTGACCGTATGGAAGAGGGTATGCGTGATTGGAAGATCCCGGCTCCAAAGGTTGAGACCGGGGAGGATTTCTGTAGGACGATGTTATATTGGCATGAATCACTTGCGGCTTGGTCGAAGGAAGAGAAAATCCGCACTTGCTACATATATGTTTGCTATTGCTATGTGAATGGTATAGATGCTACGAATACCGCCCTAAGGGAAAGACTCGGTGTTACGGATAAGAATAAAGCTGTAGTTTCACGGATTATCAAGGAAACTGTTGAAAAAGGCTATATTAGACTTTTCGATGAAACAACAGCACCAAGATATTATAAATATGTTCCGTATTGGGCATAGATTTAAGTTGACGGCAAGTTGATAAATCAGAGTAATATGAAGATGAGAGGCGAATATATGAGGCTTTTCTAAGTTGATGGTAAGTTGATGGCATTCCGTTTTTGAATCCAATGGGCATATTTTATAACAAGAAAAACAGCGGCTTCCGGCGTTAAAACCGGGAGCCGCTTTTGGGTCATTCCTTCTTATACTCTGTCTTTTGAATTTTCTTTAAATGTTGTGCTATAAGCGGTGTGTGAGCATTCTGTTCAGTTGTGACGGTTGCAGGAAGTAGTTGGTCAACGGCAGCTTGGTTTTTCTGGCTAAAGCTTTAATGAAGTCGCTGCTTCTGGTTAGGTTAATCCACTTTCTGTCAGAGATTTGGACGACACGGAAGGTGCGCATGAAGTGGATGACCGCTTCGCTCAGTGTCGTATATCGGGTTGACAGCCGGTGCTGGCAGGCGGCTTGCCCCAGGCCTTGTGCCAGGAAACTCTTGCCCGCTCCAGTTGCACCCAAGATGACAACATTCTGGCTGTGCCGTATGTAATTGCAGGCCCCCAGCTCCAGAATAATATTCCGGTCCAGCTTTCTGTCTTCGCGGTAGTTTATCTCGGTGAGCGACGCTTGGTGATTATGAAACCGAGCATTCTTCACCAGTCGCTCGAGGCTCTTGCTCTGACGTTTTGCGAATTCATGATCGACCAGGATGGCAAGCCGTTGTTCGAAGCTCATTTCGTGGTATCCGTCATCTTCTGATTGCATCGCCAGGGCTTCAACGAAGCCACTGAGCTTCAATTGCCGGAGTTTGTACATGGTCTCGTCATACACCATTATTCGTCACCTCCGAAATATGCCGCTCCGCGAACAAATCCCTTCGGAGCAGCTGCCCTATCTTGTTTGCCCGTGCGACGTTCCGTCACCGTTGCACGTTCCAGATGATTCTTGATTAAACTGTAGGTCGGTTGCTTGGAAATAGTCAGCACGTACTGGCATGCCATCTCCACTTGACCTTCCCGGTGTTTTTTGGCAAGTCCCATGATTCCAAAGCAGGACCGGTACGCGTGTTGCTCAACCGCCGATCTGTCGAAGATACTCTGTACCACAGCGTGTGTCGCTTCACCAACGTCGCTCGCCCACTTCAGGAAACGAGACTTGTTCCAGTTTGTGTAGAACAATTTGTCGGGTGGCATGTGGTCAGTGACCGTCTTGTATTTTTCAGACTGTGATGCCCGTTTGTGCGTGTAGATCCGCTCATTCTGTATGAAGATTTCAATGGTTTGATCGGTCAGGCGGACGTCAACGCTTTCGCCGATATGCTCGAAAGGGACTGAGTAGTAGTGCTTGTCGACCATGATATGGGCATTGACTTGCACCTTGGCTTGGCGCCATTCTGTTAAAGTGTAACGAGAAGCGGGAAGCGTCAGCATGTAGTCTTTTTCCTCACGCAGGTAGGACTGCCAGCGTGACCCGCTTCCATCTGTCAGGTCTCGCTCATTCAGCTGCTCCAACGCGGCTGCGACTTGTTTTCGCAGATCGTCGAAGGATGCCATCTCGTGATTTCTTAACGCAGCAATGATCCGTCTCGATGCATTCAGGACCGCATTTTCCCCGGCTGCTTTGTCTTGGGGGTGGCGCACCCTGGCGGGAATGACCACAGAACCGTAATGATCGGCCATCTCCTGATACGTACTGTTAATAATGGGTTCATAGAAGGATGCTTTGCTGACACCGGTGCGAAGATTATCTGGCACAAGCGTTTTGGGTACGCCACGAAGATACTCGAAAGCATGGATATGACCAGCGATCCATGCCGGCATTTTCTCGTCACG
>DUPJ01000073.1 GCA_012838355.1 Clostridiaceae bacterium | reverse complement strand
TCACCGCACAAGCCCATCACAGAAAGTAATCGGCTTATGTCAATAACTATCTTATGACCATATTTGACATATGTCAATAACAGTTTTTCGAAAAGCCGCTTGCAATTGAAAAATACGATGATCAAGGAGGCGGGTGAATGCGGGAAACTGAATCTGCAGCAAACTGAACCTCGGCATATTCAGCCTGGCCGGCAGGACGGCTGACACATCGATATGCCGGATGAGGCGCACCTGGCAAGCACGCGCTGGTTCATGCAAGATTTTCTGATGCATACCGAACCCGACAGCTGGTGGAGCGAAAATATAGGGCCGCTGATAAATGAAATGTCGCGCAGCGCTCAACCTGCCGCCGCAGAAAGCGCTGCCCTTCTGCTGAAAATATCGCCAATCCCAGAACGATCCCCTAGCAAGTGAGGTCAGTAAGGGCAGCACCGCGCGCATGATCGCAGTTTTCGCTGCTGCTTATCCACATTAGGCTGAGATCCATGACGGCTAAGCTGATATGGATTGCTCAGCTAAATGCGGCAGGACAATCGCCCTGCCGGTGTTGTCACGGGCAAGAGAGCAAACGCGTTTTAATCTGATCCGATTGCGTCATGCTGTTCAGTCAAGCACAGCCTTGATTAGTTGTCTCACTCTGGCTGCGTCGACTGGCAAATCGACCTTCCCTTCCCGTTTTATTGAAGATCCCACGATCGTACCATCCGCGTACGTAAGCAAATCAGCCACATTATCGGCATTGACCCCGCTGCCTATATAGAGCGGGATACTGCCGCAGACGGTCTTGAAGTGTTTGGCATCATTGACAGTCGGCGCATTTCCGGTGGCCAGCCCTGTCAGGATGATTCCGTCAGCACCAGACGCAATCGCCTCATGGATCAAATCATCGATCGATTGCTCGATCAGGGGATTTGAGTGCTTGACGTTAATATCTGCGAGCACGCGAACGGGAGATTGGAGCCGTTTTTTCTCTCGCATTAAGGCAGGCGCCATCGGGCGGATGACGCCGCCGCCCGTCAGCCTCGTTTCCACAAACGACTCGGCGCGGATGAAGTCAGCACCGGCATACGACGCGACCAGCATCTCCTCAACACCGTCTGTCGCCTGAATGTTAAGGCCGAGTGTCATTTTAGTTTGGGCCTTCAGCTGCGTCAGCAGCACGGTCATCGAAATCAGTGTGTCAAGCGCCGGTTCGTGCGTGTAAGGCGTGTCGAACATGTTCTCGACGATGGCGCATGTTATGCCGCCCGCTTCGAGCGCTTTCAGATCGGCCAGTGCGGCTTTATAGATCACATCCAAATCGAGCGCATGGTTTGGTGCCGTCGGCAGTGCCTTCAGGTGTACCATGCCAATAATGTCTTTTCCATTTGTTTCCATCATGTACCGTCCGCAATCCGTCTCAGTTCACGAATGAAGCTGAGCTGTTCTTCTTTATTGTCCTCTTTGCGCAGCACGATGCTGCCCAGAAACGCACCATCCGCGCGACTGTCCCGCACTTCGGCCAAACGTTCTGCTGTGTGAATACCGATGCCGCAGTAAATGTGCCGCTCCGGCCCGATAACCTCACGTACTTTGGCGACGCAGTCCCTCAGCGTCGGATACGTCATGCTGTAAGTTGTTTCATCACCGAACGCTTCCAGGTAGATGAAGCCGTTTGTTTTGCCTGCAAGCGCCAGGTCCTGTTCAAGCATGGCACGCGTGACAAAACTGCTCGCGTGGTATCCTCTTTCCTCGAGTGCCGCGCGCAGCTCCGCGTATCCAGGCCCAACGAGCAGTATTTCCTTTTCTCCCATGTCATCCATAAAGCGGGAGAAGCGGTCAACGCCCATTTGGTCGAGCGTTTCAACATATATGTTGATCATGAATCCGGCCTGCGGCAGTCGCCGTTTCAGCTCGAGCAGCGACGTCATGTAGAGTTCATAGTCTGACTCCTGCGCAAGTGCCGCAAAGATGCGCTGCTTCAGATAATCGCTGTCGAGATACGGATCCGGAGACGGAAGATCGGCTTCGATGATGTCGACACCGGCATTGACGAAATCAATGGCGCGCTGCAGCGAATCATCCAGGGACGGAAAGCCATTCGATAAATACGCAATCAGTTTCATATCATGTCCTCAATACATCTGTTCCAGCAGCACACCAATCGCTTCCACACTCGGAATTATCGGGTTTGTTTTGGTGCAGCCGTCGGCCTTTGTCATGTCGCTCATCATACGATTCAGTGAGTCGAAGCGTTCCTTGTCCGGAATCAGTTCGTGGAGCCGCGCCTGAATGCCCAACCGCTGATTCAGGTCGCGCACCAGCTGAGCGAAGTCATCAGCACTGCAAAGCTGAGCCAGCTTGTCATAGCGCTTGGCTGCCTCCGGATCCTGCCGGTTGAAGTCAATAACGTAAGGCAGAATAATGGCATTGAGGAGGCCATGCGGCAAGTGAAAGTGCCCGCCGAGCGTGTGGGAAAAGGAGTGCGTGATACCGAGCGAGACATTTGTAAAACTCATGCCGGCAATCATAGATGCCACCAGCATATTCTCTCTGGCTTCCATGTTGTCGCCGTTCTCAAAAGCAACCGGCAGCCACTTCACAATCATCGTTATGGCAGCCTCTGCCAACACGTCGGCGACGATATTGGCACGTTTCGATACGTACGCCTCAACCGCATGCGTCAAGGCATCCATGCCCGTCGAAGCCGTGATATGAGGCGGCATTGATAGTGTTAGAACCGGGTCGCAGATAGCGTAATCCGGCATCATCTCCATGTTCCCGATACCCTGTTTCATACCGCTTTCATCGTCCGTTATTACAACTGAGCGCGAGACCTCGCTGGCGGTACCGCTCGTCGTCGGGATACAGCACATGCGTGCTTTTGTTCGCAGTACAGGAAACGGTTTTGCCGACACAATCTGGCTCAGCTCGGTCAGCTCCGGATGCTCATAAACCACCCACATTGCCTTGGCTCCGTCCATGACCGATCCGCCGCCAACCGCCACGATCAGGTCTGGTAAAAAGGCGTGCATCAAATCGGCACCCTGACACACCTGACTCCAAAGCGGTTCATCATCAATGCCTTCGATCAGATTCCAGGGCACCTGCCGCTGCTTTAATATCGCAGTTATCGCATCCAGCGTACCGTTCTTTTTTACACTGGAGCCGCCAATGACGATTGTTACGCGCTGTGCAGGGATAACACTCAGGTGCTGCAGCGTCCCCTCACCGAAAATAATCTCTTTGCCACCTAGCTGCATGGGGCGCATCATTTCTTTCATGTCATTATCCTTTATTCTTTTGATCGAACGCCACTATTGCGTCAAGCGTCACCTTGCACAACGCACGTTCCATTGCCATCCGTTTTTCATCCTCAAGAAAAGCTTCCAGGTTCTTGGACACAGTCGCCAGTGTGATAACCGCGGTGCGAACCCCCATAAGCCGGCCTACGGCAAGCATCGCGCTTGACTCCATATCGACGCCTAGCACGCTGATCTCATCCAACTCGCTCATGGTTTTTTCCGGGCTGATCCCCCGTGTCTTCGAATACCGCGACTCTTTCATGTCCATGTAATACGCGTCCAGTGTGCAGTGGATTCCATTGTGTGTTTTGTAACCCGCCGCCTGAACCGCCTGATTAAGATAAGTCACGAGATCGAAGTCGGCGATGGCGGGATAACCTTTTTCAACATACACATCGCTCGTCGACTCGCGCCGGATCGAGCCGAGCGGAATCAGAAAATCGCCCACCAGGCTGTTGTCCAAAGACATGACGGTTCCCATGCGGATACCCACTTCCATGCCGCATTCGAACATTTCCTCCATCGCAATAACAGCCGACGGTGCTCCCATACCGGTCGACGTTGCCGTGATCTTCACACCCTTATACCAACCGGTAATCGTATTGTATTCGCGGGCAAACGCCACTCGTTCCATGTCCTCAAAGAAGTTTTCGAAAACATTTACCCGCCAGGGGTCACCCGAAAAGATGACGTATTTGCCGACCGTTTCCGGTGATGCCTTCATGTAAAGTGTTGACATAATTAATCCTCCGTTTCCATGCGCGCAATCAGTTGTGCGCGGGTTGGTAAATTCGTAATGCAGCCTTCCGTTTCCAGCGCAAAGGATGATACGGTGGCGCCGTACCGGCAGCACAAGTCATATGATGCACCCTGATTCAAGCCGAAGAGGAATCCCGAGATGAACGCGTCGCCGCCTCCCGTTGTGCTGACAATGCGCTCCACGCGTCGTGACGGCACTGTATTCGACTCGCCCTCTGCAGTGTAGTATGTGGCACCTCTGCCGCCTTTTGTGACGACGATGACATCGGCGTGCCCGGCGCAGAAAATGTCCGTAATCCTGGTATAGCCGTACAGTGATTGAATTTGAGCCGATTCGGTCTCGTTCATAAAGATGATACGGCTGCTGAGCAGTATTTCCGTGAGCAAGTCCGGGGGGAACGCATCGGGGTCGCCTTTCATGCCGAAATAAATGGGAATACCTGCTTCCTTTGCCCGACTCAAAAACAGCCCGTTATCCACATGCGAGGCCACGGTAATTAGTGCGGCGCGACTTTTTTCGAACCATTCAAGCGGCAGTGACGTCGCATACTTTTCATCCATCGCCCCCGGGTAAAACGTGGTGATATGCTCACCGTCCGGCATCTGAAGCATGAATGACGTCGAATTGACATCACCTTCCACAATGGTGATCGTTTCAAGGTCAATTCCTTCATCCAGCAGAAAATCTTTAAAACCGGATGAGACGAAATCATCTCCGACACGGAGCACCGGCACAGCGCGCATACCGAGACGCTGCAGAGCCACCGCCACGTTTACTGAGCAACCGCCCCAGTACACGTTGGAACAGCTGGCATTCTCGATCAGAGAGGTTTTGCCGATAACAACGTCCGACTTCAGAGTAATCATGTGGTCGAAGCTGCTGTAGCCGCTGACAATCAAGTCATATGCCTTAATCATAATTTGTCCCTGCTTATGAACGTATCTGAAGTCATGACGGTCCCCAGATATTTGTCTATATCCTGGAGATGCACCTCGTTCACCACGTCAGAGTTCGTCGCCACACAGTCACTCAGGACAACCGCCCGATAATCGAGATAGTACGCATCCGTCACCGTCGCCCGTATGCAGCAGTTCGTTTTGGTGCCGACGATGACCACACGGCGAATATCATGTTCGCGCAGAATGAGGTCAAGATCGGTACCGAAGAAACCGCTGTAGCGACGTTTGAAAACCTGATAATCCTGCTTCAGGACGGGCAGCATCGGGTCGATCTCGTCGCCGCCCGTGCCGGCAATGCAATTTGGACGCATCTCCTCCAGGTTGCGATCATACTTGCCGGCACGATACGAGTGGCGCAGATAAATCACCAGCTGATTCGTGTCGTGAAAGTGATCAACGACTTTTTTGATCACCGGCAGGACTTCACGGTTTTGCGGATAAAAGACGAGCCCGTCCGGGTCGGTAAAGTCCTTGACCATATCGACCACAAGCAATGCCGTTTTCATTTTGCGTTCTCTCCTTTCACCAGTAGGTGCGCATACGGTAATTGCGAATCTGGAATCCCGAGTTGATGGCCAGAATGATGATCATCAAAAGGTACGGAATGATATCGAACAGGGCCGCCACGCCACCGGCGCGGATACTCAGATTAATCGCCAGGGCTCTCGCGATTCCGAAGATAAAGGCATACAGGGAACTCTTTACCGGTTCTCCCTTGCCGCAATATATTGCCGCAATAGCAATAAAGCCGCGTCCGGCCGTCATGCCATTCGTATAAATGCCAAGGCGTTCATACGAAAGGTTAAGACCGGCGACGGCGCAGAGCAGCGCTCCGATCAGGATCGCCAAAGTCGCGTAAAGATTGCTGCGGATGCCGAGACTCTTTGCGGCCAGCGGCCGTTCTCCGACCACACGCGTGTAAATGCCAAATTTGGTCTTATACAAAAGCACCGCGGCCACAAAGATCATGAAGAAGCTGATGTAGGTGCCAAGCGGATGACCGCTGAACAGACGTCCTAAAATCGGTATGTCCTTGATCAGTGGTATATCGATGCGAAACATGGCCGGATTGATCCACTTGGCTGTGAGATTCGGCACGCCCATTGTCTGCAGGACAAAACCTGCAACAGCCGGAATGATCATATTGATGGCAAGACCGATGATGATCACGTTGCCACGCTTGTTCACGGCCAGGAATGCGAAAACAAGACCGAGCACGACACAGACAAAGATCGAACTAAGATAGATGAGCAGCGCATTTTGGGTGTACATGGCAACCAGCACCGAAATGAAGGAACCGGCCAGCATCATGCCTTCCAGTGCGATGTTGAGGACGCCTGCCTTGTAGGCAAACAGACCGCCCAGTACACAGAGCAAAATCGGCGTCATGTGATAGACGGCATCGTATAAAATTCTATTCAACAGATCCACGTTCTGCCTCCTTCATCTGCCGCTTAGCCCGCCAGCGTTTGACCGGACCGAAGCGCTGTTCGATGAGCTGAATGGAAAGGAACAAGATAATCAGTCCCTGAATGATCGCAACGATCTCTTTGGGGATTCCGGTATACAGGTTAATGTTGTCAGCTCCTGTCTTCAATGAACTGTAGAAAACGGCCGCGATCAACACACCGAGCGGAGAATGGCCGCCCAGCAGTGAAATCAGCATGCCGTCCCAGCCGATGCCCGGGTTGCCCGAGAACGAAAGCGTGTAATTGAATTCATGGCTCATCATGTGACCGGCACCTGCTATGCCGGCCAATGCTCCGCTGATCAGCATCAATTTGACGATGTTTCGGCGAACGCGCAAACCGGTAGCCTCCGAAAACTGAGGATTCTTACCGATTGCCTCAACCGTATAGCCAAATCGCGTCTTCTTCTGCAAAAACCACATCAGCAGGAAGATGATGACGGAAATGATGAAGAATGGTGTCAGGCGCGTGTTGCCGATACGACTGAACATCGCTGTCTCACGGATTGTGTTCGTCGAAACATAGCCGGCACCCTGATTGCGAAACGGTCCGGAAGCGAGATATTCCAGGATTGTCATCATGACGTAGTTCAATGTCAGCGTCACGACCATCTCATCAACCCTCAGAAAAGCGCGTAAAAGCGCCGGCAACAGGGCGAACAGCATGCCTGCCGCAGCAGCAGCCAGAAACGCCAGCAGCTTATGCAGCAACGGGCTCGACATCTGAATGTAGGCACCCACGATTCCGGCCATGAAACCGCCGAACAGAAGTTGACCTTCCACGCCCATGTTGAACAGGTTCGCCCGAAAAGTGACTGCAATGGCGAGACCGGCAAGTATCAGGGGGCTCGCCATGTGCAATGTGTTCGTCAGACCGCGCACCGTAAAAAGTGAACGGCCAAACATGATGCCATATGCTTCGAGCGGGTTGTGCCCCATACCAACCATGATGCCGGCACCGATCAGCAGCGCAAAGGCTACCGGAAGAAGCGAATTGGCCAGCTTCACAAGATTGAAACGATTCATGCCGTTGCCTCCGTTCTGGGGGCCGCACCAGCCATCAGCAGACCTACTTCGGTCTCTGTCGTTTGCTGCGGATCTACCTCGCCGATTATGCCGCCCTTGTACATGACGCCGACTCGGTCGGCCAGACTCAGCACTTCACTTAATTCGGAGGAAACAAGCAGCACAGCACCGCCCTTGTCCCTGAAATCAATAATTTGTCTGTGAATGAATTCGATCGCACCGATGTCAACACCGCGGGTCGGCTGACATGCTATAAGTAATTTTGGGCTCTTGAACATCTCGCGTGCAATGATCAGCTTCTGCGCGTTACCGCCCGATAGCTGCGAGACGTTTCCGTCAAAGTCGGCAATACGAATGCGGTACTCGTCAATTAATGTTTGGCAGTGATCGCGTATGCGTTTTGTGCTGAAAACGCCGCGCGGCGAAAAGTCTTTCGACGCTGTCGATCCCGCGATGGAATTGGCGCACAGTGTCATTTCCTTGCATAATCCTTCAGCGAAACGATCCTCCGGCACGATGCCAATGCCTTTCGAGCGCAGGTCATTGACCCACCAGTTGGTGATGTCCTGCCCTTCAAATACGACCGAACCGGACGTGGATTCCATCATGCCCGACAGCAGTTTGACCAGTTCAGACTGACCGTTTCCTTCCACGCCCGCAATACCATATATTTCTCCGGTCTCAATATGAAAACTGACGTTATTGACTACGGTTTTTCCAGCTGCGTCATTCGTCGTCAACCCATTGACGTTCAGCATGACCGTACGCCCGTCTACGGACTTATGGTCGTTTTGCACGGTGAGAAGAACTTTGCGGCCAACCATCATCTGTGCGAGTTCTGCCTCGCTCGTCTCGTCTGTTTCGACGTTGCCGATAACCTGACCTTGTTTCATTACCATCACGCTGTCGCTGACGTCCATGACTTCACGCAGCTTATGCGTAATGATAATAATCGTCTTCCCTTTTGCCTTGAGCTTTTTCAGCTGAATTAAGAACTCATCAACTTCCTGGGGCGTCAGCACCGAGGTTGGTTCGTCCAGAATGAGAATGTCGACATCACGGTAGAGCATCTTCAGGATCTCAATTTTCTGCTGTTCACCGACAGACAAATTGGCTACCTTTTCATTGACGTCAAGATCATAGCCGTATTTTTCAATCAGTTCCCTGCAGCGCTGCTTTTCTTCCTTGCTGTTGACCAGAAAAGGTATCCGCTCGTTAACGATCTCAGCACCGAGCAGAATGTTCTCGTAGACTGAAAAACTCGGCACGAGCATAAAGTGCTGATGCACCATGCCAATACCGTTGGCAATAGCATCTCGCGGTGAATTGAAGCGAACGTGCTTTCCGCGCAGAAATACCGCGCCGGAGGTAGGTTCAAGATCCCCGTACAACATGTTCATGAGCGTCGTCTTGCCGGCACCGTTTTCGCCGACAATGGCCTTGATTTCACCTTCACGCACCGAAAAATTGATCTTGTCATTGGCGGTAAAGTCTCCAAATTGCTTCGTGAGATCTTTTGTGCTTAACATGCTCTCCATTTTGTCACCTGCTTTTACAAAGGGCGACGCATATGCGCCGCCCTCATAATCACCTGAATTACACTTAATTCACGTTTACATTCGGATAGTCAGCAGCTTCGAATGTGTCGCCAGCCTGGGCGTCAATGATCTCAAGCGTGCCGTCAATGATTGCCTGCTTTTTGGCGTCGGTCTTTTCGCGTAACGCCGTCCATGCAGCTTCATCCTCAATAAATTCGGAGATGACCGACATATCGGTAATATCCGTCGCTCCACTGGCAACGCCAAACGTCTGCAGGCGGTCCAGCTCATCAATCGTTCCGTCGAGATAGGCGTTGACGATCGTTTCTCCCGGTACGTCTGTCAACTTCAGCACTGAGGTCAGGACATGACCAGGCTGCTGATCGTCCAGATCGGCGTCGACCTGAATGGCCAGACGGCCCACTTCTTTTGCCTTCGACGTGACGCCGTCACCGACAGTACCTGCAACAGCAAATACGATATTGGCGTTCTGGTCGTAGAAGGTGCCGGCTACGGTGCTGCCTTCGGCGGAGTCGGAAAAGCCTGCATCCAGTTTCTGATAGAATTCATACTCAACGTCCAGCTCTTCCGCAGCATCGTTCAGCCCCTGAATAAATGCATAAGAGGTGACGACGATGCCGGCCGAATTCGTGCCGCCGATGAAACCGGCCGCCCGCGCCGTGTCTGTTGAAACAAACTTATACGTGTCGCCGAAAAGTGTGTCCATCTCTTCGTTCATGTGGCCGTACAGGTAGCCCGCCAGGTATGACGGCTCATTGATATTGAACAGCACGGAAATCACGTTGGCATGTTTCACTTCACCGTCCTCAGTGAGGTTCGGATTATCATTAAAAACTACGAACGTTGTGTCCGGATATTGTTCAGCCAGCGGCTTAGCGCCGCCGACTCCGTTAACGAGCGCTTCAAAGTCGTACTCCATGGAGAAGATCAGGTTGTAACCGTCTTCCGCCATCGTCTCAATCGCATTAGGAACGCCGCTTGTCGGCTCAACGATCTGCGCGTGGAATCCCTTTTCAGCGGCAAGAGCGTTTACCTTCTCCACAATCGCTTTGTTGTAACCGCTGTCGTTTTGCCCGGCTGCCGAGCAGATAACGGCGATTCTGGTGTCTGAACCAGGCTGTTCAGCTTCAGCTTCGGTCTCGTCTGTTTCAGCTTCAGGCTCGTCTGTTTCAGCGACCGGAGCTTCCGTCACATCCGGCACTGGCGCTGTTGTGGCTTCACTCCCGCCGTTGCAGGCGGTAAGTGCCATAACCAGCACGAGCAGCAAGGAAAGGACGGACAGGATTGTTCTTTTTCTCATAATTACCTCCAGATAATTGTTGTTGCTTCTATAATGTGCGAAGGACTTTTTTTAATGTTTGTTCCAGTTCATCACCGTCCTTTCGTCGCGTTTGGTCGATATAAAATGCGTATCGGTCACTTCGATACCAGCTCGAATAATCTTCAAAAATTACTTCCTTGCCTCTCAAAAGGCCTTCTGTGGCACAGCGAAAAAAAAGAATCGGGGTGTTTTCTCCAACCTGGAGCAGTGCACAGACGCGTGCGGGAGGAAATGTGGCCGTCAGCGTGCGGCGCGCTTTTGTCAGGACAAGGCCGTAATGCTTGTGCAGTACATCGTAGAGCGAATGCTCTTCAAAATCATAATCTTCAATCCCAGGAAAATAAGCATAGTTCAGCGTCGACTCGGTGTAGTTGATCGGATCTCCGTTACCGTAGAAAACACGGCAAATGCGATACACCGGATCTTTTGCCCCCAGATTCAGCTGCGTAAAAGATGAACCTGCCGGCACAATGCCTGACTCGACCAGACGTTTCGAGGGTAGCAGACCAAGCTGCGCGATATTTTCGGTGCAGCCTGTCAGGGGCACCAGGTCGAGATTGGCATAAGCACTGCATACAAACGTGCCTTTGCCCTGAACTGTCTCCAGTAATCCGATTGAAATGAGTTCCGAGATAGCCCGTCTTATCGTTATTCGGCTGACGCTGTAATCTTCAGTCAGCTGTCTTTCCGAGGGAATTGTTTCTCCAGGTTTATATTCGCCGTCCTGAATACGTCGTTTGAGATCCAGCTGGACATTCAAATACTTGGCAAGCATGTTCTGGCTCCTGACTGGTTATAACATTAGTACCATCTTAATAACTTTGAAAAAAATCGTCAAGCATTATAGAGCAAGTTAACCAAAGCAGAATTGCAAAATCGGACACGCAACAGGTCGCATCGAGTACAATAGCCTAAGTGAACATCATGGAGGAAGCAGCATGAATCAGCAGACAAGAGTTCTTGTCATTAACGGAAGCCCCAAGGGTGATTACAGCCTCACGCTGCAGCACAGCCTCTATATGCTG
>DUPJ01000072.1 GCA_012838355.1 Clostridiaceae bacterium | reverse complement strand
TTTGCCGAAGTTCGATGCGTGTGTCGCCTCCATGCTGATGCCTGCGACCGTAAATGCATCTTTTCTCTCCAGTCTGACGTTCATGTGCATGTCCTTTCTTAATCACTCACTTTTGTCAGCGAAAACTCGACGGTGAATCCGCTCAGCGTATCCGTTCCGAGAACTGTCAGCACACCCCCGCCTGCCGGTGGGTTTGCAGCCGTATCAAAGACGATCGTGGTATCGCCCCACTCCCACCAAGTCGAGGCCCAGACATCATCTGAGACACTCACATCACGACCCACAAATGTCGTGGATGCTTCGTCATAAGTGCCAGTCAATATGGTTGACATACCATTGGCCAACGAAATAGTCATCTGGTTGCCATTCTGACTGACAACGGCCTGAAAATCCTCGATCGGATCGTTATCCCCATGCCACGATAAATACCCTGCTCCTTGGTACGTGCCTGCGACACCGGTGTCCGGTGCGAGCGTCATGTAAGCGCAGGCGCTGCTGTCAAGGCGCGTCACACGAACGAACACCTCGCCTCCATCTGGCGTGAGCGTCCACACGGCACTGTCGCCGGCGGCAACCGTCTGATTTGTGTCACCGGTGAGGACGTGCTGTCCGTTGATTTCAATCTTGACCGTGGCCGTTTTGGTCAATGATGCCGGAATGTTTGCCGTGAGCACATAATCGGCCCCGGACCATGCGGCAGTGAGCGTGACGGTACTCACATCCAGGAGCTGCTGCATCGTGAATGCGGGCTGTCCCTCGTTCACGCGCATGTCATTGATCGTCTTCAGAACCGCTTCATCGACACGCAGCACGCCGGCTCCCAATCCTTCCGGAATGGGGATCGATTGATTTCCGGTCGTCACGCCCGGTGCGGCCGTCGCCACCAGCAGTTCCTTGATCTGGCCGGCATTCAGTTCGGGATTGATCGACTGAATCAGGGCGATGGCGGCGCTGACCTGCGGCGCGGAGTAACTCGTGCCGTTCTTTTTTACCGGTTGTCCGTTCTCATCGACCCCGACCACCATCTGGACACCGGGTGCGGCCAGCGTGACTTCACCGTCACCGGTGGCAAAACCGGAAAATTCGGCGCGCGAACCATCATTGTTGATGGAGGCGACGGTGATGACATTCGGCATGGCAATCCCGGCGGGGCAGTCATTTATGCCGTTCAACGCTCCTGTTGTTTTGTCGGCATTGCCGGCGTTGCCCGCACTGGCAACGAAGATGACATGAGGCTTTTCCTCCTGCATCTTCGCAAAGAATTTTCTGTACGCCCTGGCAATGGGCGCATAGATGTCGCTTGGCGGCTTGAAATTGAACGAGCAGTTGATCACGGTCGCACCACCGTCCACCATCTCTTTCAGATTGACAAGTGTCTTGTCGGTATAGGCGACACCGTTGCCGTACGAGATCTGAGTGAGATCGTCTTCATCTGCTGTCGCGGCTGATAAATAAGGTGCGCTGTCAAAATTATTTTTGACTTCAATCTCCAGATTTTCGCCAAGCACACTGGCGACACCGACCATGCCGCCATTTTCAGGATCGGCTGCGATCACATGTGCGACGTTGGTCCCGTGTGTGAACCCGCCGTTCACGACCTTGTCGTTTTCAGTAACGGGCACATCCGTCGTATCGCCCGACAGCTTTACTTTGCCGCCAAACTCGTCTGATCCGGTGTAGACGGGATGGTCCAGGGCACCGACCTTCACGTTATTCAGATTTACGCCGCTGCCCTTGATCACTTTCCAGGCATTCTCCATGCCGATCAGGTTGTAGTGATCATTCGCCGGATCGGCATATACGGCATCACCGAGAGGTGAGCACGGTGTCCCCGCCTGATCCGACAGAAAAGTCGCTGCGTTGGGAAAGGCAGCTTCCACGCCTTTCAGCCGGGAAAACATCCTCAGAGATGCAATAAGTTCCGCATCCGTCTGCCCCCCTGTCTCAACCTGATAGAGGTTAATAAAGGCAAATTCGTCGACGATCACCGCACCGGTTGTCGAAATCAGGTATGCGGCAACGTCCCTGCTTACCTTGTCGGCAAACATGACCATGACCCGATTCGCCGGCACATAGCCCCACGTGTCGCTCTTGATGATCAGTTCCGGAACCGTGTCCTGACCGGCCGTTTCTCCCGTCTCTGCAGCTGTTTCTGCAAACGGAAAAAATACAAAAAGCATTGCCATGGCGAGAATGAATGCTGCAAACCGTCTCATGATGACCTCCTGCGGGAACTCGTTTGTGAAGAGAAAATGGGGTGAAAATCCTTACGGATATTTTACTGCTGCCGGAGTGGCTTCTCAATAAGGAAAGCGGACGGCCGGTGACGAAGGCAATGCCTGAACCGAAATTGCAGTCGAAAAAACAGGCGCTGCACACACATAAGAAGCCGCCACTGCGCACACACGCAGTGACGGCTTCTTTCATTCAGCACGTCAGAATTCGCTCAGCTGTCGAGGCGGCGCAGAACGTAGCCGCGTCCCTGAATCTCAGCAATAAGGTCGGGCAATATGACCACATTCGTATCGCTGACGGCATGAAGCAGCAAAATGGCACCGCCGTGCAGCTGGTCTTTGATGATCGCAAGTGCGTCGGCCGGCGCTATCTGCGCATCTGTTTCCCAATCCCGGTAGCCGAAGCTCCAGAAGACATTGGTGTAGCCTTCCGCGTTGGCAACGGCCAGTGACCGTTCACTGAATCCGCCCTCCGGCGGACGAAAGAACGGATCGAAAGCGTACCCTGTATTTGACAGCATCGCTTGTTCGGCGCCCCGGATATCCTGCTGGAAGACTTGGAGTCCCTCTGCAAGTGCAGCGGCCGGCCGCAGATGGCGATCCGTGTGATTACCGACCAGGTGGCCTTCATTCATCATGCGGGTCACCGTAGCAGGGTTGCTGCGGATAAAGCTGCCGGTCACAAAGAAGCTTGCCTTCACACCTTGTGCCGAGAGCAAGTCGAGGATCCGGTTCGTGTTGTTGTTGTATTCGTATCCGCAGTCGAATGTCAGGTAAATGGTGTCAGGGTTGCCGGCGCGCAGCCAGTAGGAGGGATATGCTGCGAATAAGCTGGCGTAGCCGGCGTCGATGGACGGCTGTGCGCCGCCGTATCCCCGCTGATACCAGAACGACAGGTCGGTGTTATCGAGCGCAGCGAATGCATCAGGTGCTGCGGTTGGTGCGGTTGTCTGCGTAGCCACCGTTGTGCCGCTGGCCGTTCCCTCGTGTACCAGTTGACCGCGGCTGTCGAAAACGTGATAGCCGGGTTCGCTGTCTGCCATGCGGATTGCGTTTTCCAGTTCAAAATAGGCGCCGATCTGACTGGCTGCATCGTCTGCACTTCGGCGCACACGGTATACTTCCCTCGCCGTTGTAGCGGCTTGTGTTGCCGGCACAGTAGTGGCAGCGGGGAGTGTCGTCGGTGTTGTGGCGGGAGCAACTGTCGTCGGTACAGTCACTGTTGTCGCTATGGTCGTTGTAACGGCCGTCTCAGTGACGGTGATCGACGGCGAGGCCGTTGTTTCGGGGGGCAGCACGCTTGTTAGAACTTCAGTCGGCACCACGGATTGAGTCGGCCGGAGCATATCGAAAACGTAACTGCAGGACGATGAAAGGCTCCACACAAAAAGGAAGCATAGAATCAGCATTGTCTTTTTCATATCTGCCTGTCAGTCTGCCGCGATCGGGCATCCACCGTATCGAGAATCATCCCGATCCAAAGACTTTCCTTGGTTCAATTATAAATGGTGCGCGCTGCCCCTGACAGTAAACCTGCAATATGTTTCACATGTCACAGTGCCATGGCAACGCGATCCGCAAAAAATGGGGCCGGAGATTTCCAGGTACTCCGGCCCCGTCTGTCATAGGAAACGCTGAGGGAGCTTAGATTTTGCTGCGTTTCCTGCGCAGAATTGTAATCAGCCCCGCTGCGAGCAATAGAATGATACCGGTGTAAGGCAGCGTGGTCACCTCACCGGTTTTCGGCGGTATCGCCTTGATCGTGTTGGTCACGTTCAGACCGTTTTCCGTCTTCGTGTAGTCAGCCAGATTCAGAATCTGACCCGTCTGATCCACTTCGCGGACTGAGAAGATATAGGTTTCACCGCCCTCCGCGAATTTCGCAAGATCTGTCCAGGTGACTTCCGTCACATTGTCCAGCTTCAGAATCGGGGCACCGGGCACATCTTCCGGCATGCCGCCAGGCAGGCTCCGCTGCAGCTTGAACCAGATCACCGGTTTGACGGCAGGACCGCCGATCCAGGTCTTGGTTCCCTTGATTTGAATCGTCTGCCACGTATTCGTGAAGACGATCGCTTCAGTGGATGCTTCAGTACTATTGTTCTTTGTGTAAATCACGTCCTTGACCAGATTATGGCCTTCCTGCGTAATCGTAATCGTGATGGTGTAGATCGTCGGGTCGAAGGCAAAATTCTTATTTTCCGTCTCCAGTTCTCTCAGTTCATACACATACGTGCCAACCTCTGTGAACTCCATCACGCCAAACTCAAAGCTGCCTGCCCCCGTGATGGTATGTGTCATGAGGCCGTCAACCGCGCCTTCCGGCATCGGAGCATCCGGCGTAACCGCTTTCATCTGGAAGCTGAACTGTGCGTCCTGCGGAGCGCCGTTGCCAATCACCAGTTTCTCGACCGGCGGATCGTGCGTCACAGGAGTCGGTTCGGTGTAAATGTTTGTGAATGTGATGTCCGGCGTAATTTCCGTTTCGTCATCTTTGTATGTTGCGGTTGTGATTTCCAGTCCGCCACCCTCTGCATTCGCCACTGTCACGATCAGGCGATAGATGCTCGTGTCGTAGGTATAATCAATGTTTGCACCTGATTTTTCCCTGATCGTGAATTCGAATGTCTGTCCGATATCTTCCTGATCGAAAACAAGCGGCAGGAACGGAACCGTTCCGTCGGCCAGGTTTGTCACCGTTTGCAGGACAACGTCAGCGGCATCGACCAGTTCGAATTCGAATTCGCCTTCAACCAGCTCGCGGCCGGTCAGAATCTTCGTCACCTCTGGTGTCCACTCACCCGATACTTCGTACAGGTTTTTGAATACGATGTCTTCCGGATACGTCGGCGTGACAGTAAGTTCGCCGTTGCCGGCATCCGCCACAGTCACCGATATCTCTATAACGAGCGGATCGTAGGTCATGCCGGTCTCTGAGCCAGCCACTTCCGTGATCGTGTAGGTGAATTCAGCGCCGATGTCGGCTTCCGTGTAGGTGATCGCATCGAAGGTTACGCTGCCGTCCGCCAGGTTCTTCTTCGTCTGCAGGACGGTGTCGCCCTGCTTCAGTTCGAACTCAAACTCATC
>DUPJ01000071.1 GCA_012838355.1 Clostridiaceae bacterium | reverse complement strand
CGCCCGTTTCTGGGCGGCCGCTGCCATGAAGTCAGCCACGATGCTCATCATGACTGTACGGTCTGACTGCTTTACTCGGCAAAGCAAAGCCAGTCGCCGTCATCAATGCGCGCATACAGGGCGAGCAGAAGATCGATGTCCGCAATGCCGTCCACAGTGAAGGAAAGCTCTTCTTCCAGTGTTTTGACCGCATCCGCCGTCGCGTCAGCGGATACCGGTTCTGCCAGATAACCGGCCTGAATCAGCCAGTTTTGCAGTTGACTGAGATACGCATCACTGCCCTCGGCAATCCCTTGTGCCATATCCATGAGGAGCGGTCTGGCCAGATAATTGTAATCTGCACGAACCACACTGTATCCCAGATGAAGCGCCTGCTTGTAATCATTGATGGCCAGGTGACGGAATAGGGGGTTATCCGTATCCTCGAGCGCCAGATAGTAGCAGAAGGCGCGAATCTCCAGATTGTATGGATCCGGTCCGTTCGCATCGAGTTCATCGCTGATCGTACGGACGATCAGGCGCATCGCCTTGCGCGCATCTTCGCGCGCCTGCTCAGTGTAAGACTCGCTTGAAAAAATGTCGGCCGGCAGATACGTCTGACGCAATTCCACGATGTAACCGTACGTCGTTTTGCCGCCGAGATCGTCCGGCAGCGTGTCGGGAATCGAGGAAACCGGATCCGTGCTGGTCAGCGCCGGAATCGGTTTCAAATCTTCAATGACGACGCTTTCCATCCCGGGAACTTCACGTTCCGTGTCTGAAAGATTCTGCAGAAGCTTCGCCGCAATGTCACTCGCAATCTTCTCGGGATCCATGTTGAACCCGGGGCCTCGCCAGACGAAATCCGGCACGCGAACCTGAATCACCATATCGCCGCTCATTACAACAACCGTCCGGTACAGGAGCGGATCCTGGAGCGTGTTGCGCACACCCATGGCGAACGCCGCATCACCGAGACCGCTTATATCGGTTGTGGCACCAAGAAACGCTGTCCGCTTCAGTACGTCGAAGCGGTAATGGCCGCCCTGACGCTCGACCAGCACAAAAATGGCACTTGCCGTCGGATCAGGCTGCGTACTCAGGGCGTAGCCAACGCCGAGCCGGGCGTTGTCCTCAGTCGCATACGGCGTGTACATGAAGAACAGGTCGCTGTCTCCGACAATGCCACCGACATCGTCTGCTGTCAGCATCTGAGGGATCTGCCAGTCGAGCGGGCCGGCCTGAATCTCGATGGCCTCCACACGGTCGTAATCCGTCTGGGCAAAGACACTGCCCATCTCGATCGCCTTGCCGTAATCGTCGAGCGCTTTGATTCTCAGTGCCGGATCCTTGGTATCGAGAAACTGCTGCTCATACGCGTAGCCTCTGAGATAGATGTTGTACTGGTCTTCCGTGCCATTCTCCTCGAATGAACGCGTAACGGCTTCGACGATCAGCCTGGCAGCACGGCGAGCGTTCTCCCGATCTTCATCCGAATAGGCTGTCGGATCCGTAAACACTTTTGCCGGCAGATACTCGTCCCGCAAGCCGACGAGATAGCCGTAAAAAGTTTTGCCTCCGAAGTCGTCCGGAACTTCATCGGGGACCGGTGATGCCACAGCCGCTGCAGACAACAGACACAAGACGAGAACAATCATGATGGTTTTTGCAATCACTTTTTGCATGGAAATTCCCCTTTCTGATGGAGGGAGCAGGTCCGCAAACAGATCACAGAACGACTGACGATTTTCTGGTTCGGTTGGATATTCTGCACTGCCGCGGGATTACGGCAAACGGGTGTCCGGTGCGGATAAGCTGCGGACATCCACAGTATAAATTCAGAGATTGCGGATATCAATATGCTTTGGCCTGAATTTATGCAAATTCAAAAGTGTTCGGACTGAGACGGCTGCCCAGAGATCACCATCACGGTTCTTTGCATCAGCTCGCACGGCATGGCGGCGCCGTGCTTGACCGTGTTTTGCCGACCGTCAGCCCCTTCACTTTATGCATTCATTTTAGCCGTGCATTGAGAGCTTTCAGTTTACCTGTCAATCGACAACATTGATCAGATTCCTGCGTGCACGCGTTCTTTCTTTCGGCGATTGAGCATGAGGAGAAATGCGCAGCCCGCCGCACCCAGCAGTGACATGACAGCCCCTGCCTTGAGACCGGGCATGCTGTAATGAAACGCCACGCGCGAGTCTCCGGCCGGCAGTCGCACGGCCATCATGGAAAGGCTGTCAATGATCGTTGCCGGCTCGCCGTTGACCTCAGCATGCCAGCCTGGTTCATGGGGAACCGAAAACCAGGCAACGGCAGGTTCTGTCAAACGGTACTCCGCCGAGAATCCCTTATCGTCCCGGTTGACGTTCTGCGGTGTCCGACGGTTCGCTGCGGCCGTTTGCCAGTTGTCGCTTCCGATTGCTTCGTCCGGGAGCCGTTCCAGCACATTTTCTATGGCCAACAGATCTTCATCCGCCACAATCAGAGCTTTGAGAAGCAGTGCCTGACGAACGTCGGGCGGCTGTTCTCGGAAGATGCTCGCGGGGAGATAATAGCGATGGGTGAAGCCCAGACTGACGGCATGCGGGTTTTCGAACAGATGGATCGCTTCGATTTCACCTTCGAAGGTACCGCGATGGATCAGGCTGGGCATTTTTGTGATCGTGTCTTCTATCGACTGATGGCGCACCAGCATCCTGTTCGCAGACAGAGCGCTGGCCAGAGGCAGCGGTTTTTCGACAATGGATGTGCTGACATAGCGCTTATTGCCGATCTGTTCGTAAAAGGAAAACAGTGTCGGAGAGACCGTCGTAATGAACGAGTTCGTCCCGGCTTCTAAGAGCATCATGGGCAGATTCGTCCCCTTGACGCTGGTCCAGATCCGGTATGGATAATCGTCGTCCGGCCGGTTTTCCTGCCGGTCCAGACGCAAGGCATATTCCAGATACTTCTCGTCATAGGGCGTACGCGCGTCGCGTGAAACGCGCAGCAGATGGATGCTGAAGAGCCCGGAGAGCACCGCAAAAAGTACGGTGGCCCCCAGGATCAGTGCAATGCGCACATTTTTCTGTCTTTGTGCAGTGAACACAAACGCCGTCAGCAGTCCCAGAAGCGCGAGTGCGGCAACGACGGCAAACTGTGTTGTGCGAACGGCCCCGTCGGCACGACGGCCATCCGCCATCGCCAGTGCGATAACAGCAATCACAAGCCCGAATGTGATCAGAAAACCGCGTTTTAGATGCGCAGGATCCGCCTTTTCAAGCGCTGCCCCGGAAAGCAGCGCCAGCATAAGGATCGGCATATAGAACCAGCGGGCGTAATAGGTGTTTGTGAAACCGTACAGCGCGCTGTTCAAGAACGGGATGGCCGCGATGACGGCGCAAGCGGCGAGAAGGCGTTTTGCCCAGATCAGCTGCCCCTTTCGGGCAGACAGCGCCAGCGCCGGCCCGACCCCCGGGAGATAAAGCGCATTCGACGAAAAGTCATGCGCAAAGAATGCCGATTGCCGTGACATCGACTCGGCCGGCATGATGAGTCCTTTGAGCATGGCTGGAAGACGTCCGCGCTCATGGAGAATCGTCCCGAGCGAAAGCGGAATCGTTGCATTGCGCGGGCTGCGCCTTACAAACAGAAAGCTCGGCACCAGCATGACGGCTGCGGCCATCACGCCAGCAATCCCCTCAGCGAAACATCGTGAAGTGATGATCGCCAGCCGGCCTTCTGCCTTGAGCGCCGGAGCGTGTCGGAAAAAATAGTAAAGCAGGAGGAATATCACTTCCGCCACAAGGAAAAAGTAATTGACAAACGCCATCAGGGCCGTCATCAGTGCAAAGATGCCCCGCCGTCCTTCGAGCACCAGCTGATCGAGTCCCCAGAGCAAAAGCGGAAACAAGGCGACGACATCGTGAAAGTGATAATACATCAGGTTGATCTGGTTGAAGCCCGAGAACGCATAAAACAGCGAGACGACCGCAGCCGTGCCGGGAAGGGCCAGATAGCGGCGGACAAAGAGATGGGCGGTCGCAGCGGCAACCGTATATTTCAGGATATAGAGCCAGGCAACCAGCCAGGGGAACCAGTCGGCGGGAAAAAGTGCCGCCAGCCAGAAAAAGGGGCTGCCGAGCGTATAAAAACCGAACGCCCCGATAAACGGGGTGCCGAGATCGACTGTCCAGTCCCAGCCGAACCGTCCAGCCTTAACCATGTCGATAGCATGGATATTGAATGGAATCTGCTGCTCGTCAAAATCGCCGAGCAAGGTCAGCATGCCCTGGTCTTCCACAATAGCGGGAAGGAACATGAGGCACGCGGTCAGGAGCGCCAGCAGCATGGTCAGCCGGAATGACCGCCGTGCGGTTCCCGCTGCCATCCCCCTACTCCGCGGCGTATGCCGCGATCCGTCCGATCAGGGGCTCGAAACTGACGCCGCGCTCCAGATAACCCGGCTGAGACTTCGACAACAGGATCGCGTCATAAACAAACTGTCCGGCAAAACGCACGGCATCGACGAGACTCTTTTTTCTGAAAACAAGGCCGGCAACGACACTGGCAAAGAGATCGCCCGTGCCGTGCAGTGCCGCGTCCACCTTCGGATTTTGACATTCCGTGTAGTCGCCCTGTTCGTTCAGTATGGCGTTGTACACCAGGCCGTCGCCGCGCTCAATGCCTTTGAGGACGACCTGCCTGCACCCAAGCGTCATAAGTCCTTCGCACAGCCGGCGAGACTCTGCGGCATCGGCGGTCTGTCCAAGATACGGCTCATTCAAAAGCACGGCTGCCTCTGTCATATTTGGCGTAAGGATATCGGCATGGCGTGCCAATTGGGAAAGTCCGGCGCACATCTCGGGGGTATACGTCTTGTAAATACGCCCGTGATCTGCCATCACGGGATCGACCAAAATCAGGCGATCCGCTGACTTTTCAAAAAAGCGGCGCAGAATGTCGATCTGCCTCGCCGAGCCGAGAAAGCCGGAGTATATGCCGTCAATCCGAAACCCCATCTCCTGCCAGTGCAGAAACGTGGCTTCCAGAGAATCGGTCAGATCATAGAAAGTGTATTTGTCAAAAGCCGTGTGTGTCGACAGCACGGCCGTCGCCGCAGGGATGGCATCGATGCCGCAGGCGGCCAGCACCGGCAAGGCGATACCGAGCGAACAGTTGCCGTACCCGCACAGATCATGCACGGCGGCAACTCGCGGTATTAAGTCAGAATTCATGTGCAAACCTCGATTTCACGTTGACGATATCTTACCGCTAACGCATCAGGGTATCGAGTATCTGCGCGATTTCCTCCAGTTTTTCCTTGCGGTCCTCCCCCTCTGACGCCTCGTAAACGCAATGCTGCAAATGGGCGTGCAATATCTCCTTGTTGACTTTTTTCAAGATGGCCACAGCAGCCAGAATCTGATTTGAAATATCGATGCAGTATCGGTTCTCGTCGACCATGCGGACAACACCGTCAATCTGCCCTTTCGCCGTATTCAGGAGCCGTCTCGCCCTCCTCTGATCAGCTTGCATCTCAGCGAACGCCCGCAACGGTGTATCCCGCGTCTTCGACCGCCTCGCGGACTGCCTTTTCATCCGGCAGCATGCGGCCCGTCAGCGTGGCGGCTTTGCGCTCCAGATCAACGTGGCTCTCGACGCCTGGAAACTGGCTCAGCGCCTTCTCGACACGCGCCTGACAATGCGCGCAGGTCATGCCCTCAATGCTGACTTCCATGGTTCTGATTTCGTGTTCCATATTCATATCCTTCCCTTTTTCTGCCTGCCGGCTATCAGATTGCGATTCCTGTTTCGCTTCATTCACATCCTGCTCCGGATCAGAAGTGATCTTGCTGCTCCCCTCAGGATCCGCATCCGCTTCAGCCGGCAACGGCCTGAAGGCCTTCAGTCTCAGTGCATTGGTGACGACAAAGACCGACGACACACTCATGGCGGCAGCCGCCAGCATGGGATTCAGGGTGATGCCGAACCCCGGATAGAGCAGCCCCGCAGCTATGGGAATCCCGATG
Source organism: Clostridiaceae bacterium (assembly GCA_012838355.1). Taxonomy (GTDB): domain Bacteria; phylum Bacillota; class Clostridia; order Saccharofermentanales; family DTU023; genus DUPJ01. Next base: position 12,724 of record DUPJ01000071.1, on the reverse strand, counting down.
ACGTTATAGATGAATGCCCAGAACAGATTCTGCTTAATGTTGCGAAGCGTCGCCCGACTGAGTCGGATGGCCGTGACCGCGTCGTTCAGGTCACCTTTCATGAGTACGATATCGGCCGATTCAATCGCCACGTCGGTACCGGCGCCGATGGCGATGCCGACATCCGCCATGGCAAGCGCCGGCGAGTCATTGATGCCGTCGCCGATCATGGCGACGGTCCTGCCTTTTGCCTGCAGTGCCTGAACAAAAGCCGCCTTGTCCTGCGGCAGCACCTCCGCGTTGAAATCGTCGACCTGAACGCGTGCTGCGATGGCCTCGGCCGTTTTCCTGTTGTCACCGGTCAGCATGACCGTTTGAATGCCGAGTTTTCTGAAGGCGGACACTGCCGCCCGACTCGATTCCTTGATGCGGTCGGCCACCGACAAAATACCGAGGAGCCTGTTTTCGCGGGCAAAGAGGAGCGGCGTCTCACCGCGGCGGGCCAGCTCATCGAGGTGTTCGGAAACCATCTCTGTCGCAATGCCCTCTTCTTCCAGAAAACGACGGTTTCCTGCCAAAATCCGCTCCTCGCCGTGATAGGCCAGAAGGCCCTTGCCCGTGACCGACTCAAATCGATCCAGCTCCACGCCGCTGATCTCGACATCACGCGTGTAGTCAAGCACGGCCTGAGCGAGCGGATGCTCCGACCGGCTTTCCAGAGCTTTGGCAAACCTGAGAAGATCACGTTCAAGAACCCCCTCAGCCGGATAGACGCCGGTAACGGCCGGACGGCCTTCGGTGATCGTACCCGTTTTGTCCAGTATGACCGTCTGAACATGATGGGCGGTCTCGAGTGCCTCCCCTGACTTGATCAGGATATTTTGCTCGGCTCCCTTCCCGGTGCCGACCATGACCGCCACCGGCGTGGCCAGCCCGAGCGCGCACGGACAGGAAATAATGAGGACGGAAATCGCCATCGACAGGGCGAATTCAAAGGAAGGACCGAACAGCATCCAGACGATAAACGTGACGATGGCGATGACCAGCACAACGGGAACAAAAATGCCGGAGATTTTGTCAGCCAGACGCGCAATCGGCGCTTTGGATGCGGACGCCTGTTCGACGAGACTGATAATCTGGCTCAAGGTCGTGTCCTGGCCGACCGCCGTTGCTTTATACGTGAAGCTGCCGAGACCGTTGATGGAGGCGGAGACCACGCGATCTCCCTTCACCTTTTCCACAGGCAGGCTTTCACCGGTAATGGCAGATTCGTCGATCGCGGACTGTCCCGACAGGAGGATGCCGTCAACGGCCAGCCGTTCTCCCGGCCGGACGACAATTTCGTCGCCGACGGCCACGTCGGCTGCAGGCACGACAATCTCCATGCCGTTTCGCATCACCGTGACCGATTCGGGGGCTAATTCCACCAATTTGGCAATCGCCTCGGACGTGCGCCCCTTTGCCCTGGCTTCGAGGTATTTGCCGAGGGTAATCAAGGTCAGAATAACGGCCGCCGACTCATAGTAAAGGCTGTGCACATAGCGGTGCAAAAGTTCCATGTCACCCGCCGACACCGCTTCGGAGATACGGAACAGTGCAACGATGCCGAAGAAAAAGGCCGAACCCGACCCGACAGCAATCAGACTGTTCATATTGGGAGCGCGGCGGATCAGCGCTTTCAATCCCTGCGTAAAATACTGGTGATTGATCGCCACAATCGGCAGCGAGAGAAAGAACTGGATCAAAACAAACGACATCGGGCGCAGATCGGGATCAATGAACGCCGGCAGACGGATGCCGATCATGGGGCCCATAGCCACGATCAGAGAGGGAATCACAAAGATAATCGATACGATGAGACGCAGGCGCACATTACGCGTCTCGCCCTCCTGCAGCGATGCGGCGTCGGCCGGACCGTCCTCAGTCTTTGCTTTGCTCACGACCTCGTAGCCTGCCCGCTCCACCGCCTCGCGGATTTCACCATCCGTCAGCACAGCACGGTCATAATCCACGTCCATCGATCCGGTGAGCAAGTTGACACTGACCGACTGAATGCCGGGCAGCTTGCCGACCTGTTTTTCCACAGCGGCCTGACAGGCGGCGCATGTCATACCGCGAATAGCATATTGACTCATCTTCTGCTCCCTTATTGCCACACGGCAAGCCGTGCTCATCGTTAATACCCCCTGGGGGTATTTAAATGCTAGCATGCCGCCGGCACCGCACAGTGATGAGCGTTACCAGCCGCACCGAAAAGCCGATATCCGATTCAGCCGATTCGGCACACTATGGTATTGTGCCGCGATACTATAAAATGGATGACGGATTGAACAAGGAGGATCACGGTGAGAAGTCGCAAACGCCCGAATCTGGGACTCATTCTGTTTACTCTTCTGCTCGCTGCAGCCGTCTTCTATACGGCCATCACGGAAGAGAGACAGCAGCGGCGGCTGGACACAGGCATGGCGACGATTCGCCGTCTCTTTGAACAAGAGACGGCCGCCATCATTTTTTCTGATCAGGCGATAGAGGACGGCACGATCGATGACGAGGAATTGTCTGCCGCAAAGGCTGGCTTGAAGCAGGTCCTGGATGCCCTCTACAGCGATAATCCAAATATGAAAGAGGCTCGCCTGTCGCATCTGACCGAAGCCCTTGAGATGCAGGCAGATGCCGGATACTTTCTACGGGCACTGGCTCCGGACTGGGATATGGATCCGGCACTGACAGAAGAAGACGGCCTCTTGAAGCTTGAAACAGCATTTATCTCACTGAGCGCCGATTTTTTCGCACACGGATCAGCTGAATCGATGTCCGGTTACTATCTCAGGCCGGGCGTCAGTTTTCTGTTTCAGGAAGCGGATTCAGCACTGGTGGTGATCGACCAGGCGGATGCTGTCGGGTCACGCCTGCTCGCGCTCGAACTGGGCAATGCGGACGGTGAAAGGGATCTGCCGTGGAAACCGTTCTGAAGCTGGAAAACGTCAGCAAATCATTCGGACATCGCCTTGTTGTCGACCAGGTCGATCTGATCGTGAAGCAGGGTGAAATCCTCGGTTTTCTGGGACCGAACGGTGCCGGCAAGACGACAACAATCAAGATTGCAACCGGCTTTCTGGCTCTGGATGAAGGCGATGTCTGGATCTGCGGTCATCACCTCGTCCGCGAATACGAGACCGCCATGCACCATGTCGGCGGCATCGTGGAGAATCCCGAGATGTACAAGGATCTGACCGGCCGCATGAACCTCCGCATGTACGCGCGCGTGCAGGGCGGCGTACCGCCCGGCCGTATTGACGAGGTACTCCGTCTCGTGGGGCTGGAGAAACGAGCGGATGAGAAAGTCAAGCGCTACTCGCTCGGCATGAAGCAGCGCATCAGTTTGGCACAGGCGCTCTTGCACCGTCCGAAACTGCTCATCCTGGATGAACCGACAAACGGGCTGGATCCAGCCGGCATCCGCGAACTGCGCGATATTTTGAAAATGCTGGCACACCATGAGGGCATCGGCATTATGGTCAGCTCGCATCAGCTGGCTGAAATGCAGCTGATGTGCGACCGCGCTGCGATCATATCAGCCGGCAGAATTCTGGGCGAATTCAGTATCGACGAACTGGCAAACGGCGCCGCCGGCCAGCATCACATGCGCTACCAGATCGAACCGGACGATCGAGCTAGTGCGCGCTTGCTTCTGCGAGAAGACGGTTTTGAATTTTCTGAAGCGGACGGTCTGTTTGATGTCGCGGTTCCGGCTGAAGCCCGCGACAGCCTTTTGAAAAAGCTGGTCCTCGCCGACATCCGCATCTGCAGCATGACGACGCGGCAGACTTCTCTGGAACAGGCATTTCTTGAGATCACAGGCGGAGGATCGAGCATTGATTAAACTGATCGCGCTGTACCGAAATGAGATGACGAAACTCTGGCGGCGGCCGGTTCTTTACATCATGGCCATCATTCTCGTTCTGCTCTCAACCGGCATCAGTTTGCTCTTGAAGGAAGCCGACCGCTTTCAGGTAGTTGAACCGCGTCCGCTCGAATCGGTCGAGGCCGAGATAGCAGCAGAACGCGACACGTATCAGTCGATGCTGGAGCAGGCTGAAGCAGATCTCGAAGCACATGAACCGGAAGCCGACCCGGCATCGCCGACACTGCAGGCCGCCTACCAGCGATATGGTAAGGCGCGGGCCGAACTGCATCGCCTCGACTGGATCGAATCGCATAAAGACCTGTACAGCCAGATGGGATCCGCGTACGATTTTCTGGTGCCTTACACAGAGATGAAAGCGGCACAGTTTACGTTTGAACGAAAGCCTGCCGCGGCAAGATCAATCCGGGAGACGGCTGCATACTCTGTGCTGAAATCATCTATCAGCCGTTACGAAGCGCGTTTCGAACGCGGGACACTGGCAGACATTCTGGACATCCTGCACGACCTGCAGCGGCTGTCGGGGCAGGACGATGCCGTGAGCGAGAAGGTTTTCGCCCTTGAAAGCGAAATGGCCGCAAGCGGCGTATCAGCGCAGAATATCTTTGCTCTGTCAGCCGGATATCGCGATGCACTGCTGCGGCTGGCAGGAATGGAGACAGGCGGCGACAAGAACACCGTGTATCTCCCGTCAGAACGGAAGACGCTGGAACATGAGGTGCTGATGTATGAGTACCGCGGCACCGGCAGGGCGGACAACCCCATCGGGGATACGGCCGCAAACTTTTACTATTACATCCTGATTTCCTTCGCCGCATTCGTCGGCGGCATTCTCGTCATCATCGTGGCCGGCAGTCAGATTTCGTCGGAACGATCGAGCGGATCCATTAAGTCCCTGATACTCTCCCCGGTCAGGCGCTGGAAAATCGTCACGGCAAAACTGTCGGCCAGCTTCACCGTGCTGCTGCTGTTTACACTCATCACCTGGCTCGTCTGCACGCTCTCCCTCCAGCTGATTGTCGGATATCCGCTTCAGCCGTACCTGTATGTGTCAAACGGCCAGGTCGCTGAGATGCCCGGATGGATTTACGGGCTTGCCACGGCGTTTTTGCAGAATATCGGTTCGCTGTTTTTCCTGCTGTTTGCCTTCATGCTGTCAGCGGCCGGTCTGTCAACGGCGGCTGCCGTCGGCATCAGCATGGGCATCCGCTTTGGCGCTCAACCGCTCGTCTTTCTCCTCTACCAGATTTTGCCGGAAGCGGTCTGGATGCGTTTTCTCCCCTTTCAGCACTTTGACCTTCAGCACCACATCCTCCCGCTTGGCACGAGTGATCTCGGAACATTTGGCGGTATCGGAACGAGTGCCGGTCCGCCGACGAGCCTGTCGTTTTCCCTCATCTGGCTCGTCTCGCTCAGTCTCATCATGCTGATTGCCGCTTACGATTCGTTTACGCGGAAGGATCTTTAGAACGTTTTTTCTCCGCCTCGTCCAGCTGCTTCTTCAGGCGCGCGATTTCCTTTTGAAATCCTGCTTTGAACTGCGCCCGCTCGAAACGCTTGGGGAAAAACTGCATGCGATTTTCACGCTGTGCATCAAACACCATGGCGAGTTCTTCCGAAGACAGCGCCCGATTGCTGCGCATGAGGTAATTGTCTGTGCCGGGTGCAGCTGAATAATAACGGTAAATGGCTCCGTACGCGTCTCCCAGTCCCATAAGATGACCGAACTCATGGGCAGCCACCGGCTCAATCTGCCAGATATGGCGATACGGTGCCATCGTCATGCGGCCGCGTGCCCTCCGGGACCAGTTCAGTCCGAGGCTTTCCAGCTGAAAGCGCCGAAAAATACCCCAGCCGCGACGCCAGAACGGTGAACCGACACGTGACGGCAGCAGCGTGCTGCGGGCAAGGCGGACGGGAATCGAGCGAACCGGAGGAAGAACGCCGTCGCCGTATAGCATCCCGTGCTTCGTATCGCGATACAGCACCATCCTGACCGTATACGTTTCACCCGGTTCAGGTGCACCGTGAGACAAGCCGTTCTCGCGGCAGTAACGCGCGACCGCCAACGCCAGGCGTTCGTCAACCGTCAGTGACGTATTCCAGACGCGCCGTATGCCGGACTCGATCAGGTCGGCGTAGGCGACACCGTAATGCGCATGTGCGTTGAAACAGGACGGCGAATACCGCAGTGTCGCCTCGATCGTCACACCATGCCGTTTTGTACTGAAACGGACGGGTTCACGATTCGTCTTCATCGGCTCCGGGCAGCACGGCCGCATGGGGCAATGTCAGCTGCGCCTTGCGGACACCGCTTGTTTCACCTGTCTCCGGCTCGCCGACGCGTTCACCGCGTTTCAGCGGCCGCTCTGCCACGATCCGTTTGCGCAGAAAACGTCTGAATCGATCCTGCAGCCAGCGGTGGTGAAACCGGATCAGCGAGCGATCCAACGGATAAAACAGACGGCCGAAATACGTGTCGAGCAGCATCGGCCCCAGACTGCCTTCCTCGATTTTGCCAAGGAAATTGACGACACCGGCCGCGGAAGACGTCACTTCACTGCGATCCTGGCTGTCCGTAATAAAGAGGATGAAGTTGCGGCTGGCGCGCCGTTTCTGCTTCGTCTTTGTGATCGTGAACATGCAGTCGCGCAAGACGCCATCGACGATGAGGACATTCAGAATCGGCTTGTAGCAGACGAAGAACTGATCGACCATCGCCTGGCCGGCTTTCTTTTTGCGCCGGCTTTTCGCGTAGATAATGCCGTGCCGCCAGCGCGACGACTCCGTATATCCCAGCTGCGCCAGAATGCCGGCCATCTGCAGCAGCGGTTCCTGCCAGTCAAGAAGCCGTTCGCGTTCAGGGCGGCTGAGCAGAAAACGGCGGATTTTTTCGAGCCGCTTCAAGCTGTCCGGCTTGACCGGATCGAAGCGTTCCAGATAATAGTTCGATAAAAGGCCGTTGACAAATACGATAAACAACACGGCCAGTACACCTGTGCTGAAGTAGAGCAGCCAGCGAAGCCACGACAGGTCGCGAAGCTCCTCATGACCGCTGACCGTACGCCAGACGAAAAAAAGCCCGGCTGCAAAGAGCAGGATCAGGATAAAATGCGAGATAAATTCTTTCAGCCAACCGCGACTGCGCACAACGATGCCTCCGGCCTTCATCATACCATGCCGGAGGAATGGTCACCCATGCCGCGCGCGGCGGCATGGGGACTGCTATCATTCTTCGCGCATTTCGAGGCGGAATGTAAATTCCCGCCCGTTGCGCAACACTGTCACGTCGACGGAACTGCCAAGCGCCGCCTCATCTCTGGCAATGCGCAGCTCATCGGATGTTTCGATATCCTTGCCGTCGAAACGGATGATCGTGTCGCCGATACTGAGCCCAGCATCTTCGGCGGCACTGCCCGTCTGCACGCCGCGCACGAGTACGCCCGGAACCAGATCGGGATTCATTTCGGCCATTTCCTCCGTGATCGTGATGATATCGATGCCGATGGTGGCCCGGCGCACACGACCGTCTTGTATAAGCGCTTCAATGATCGGTTTCGCCTCGTTAATCGGGATGGCAAAGTTCAGCCCTTCAAACGTGTTCGTCGACAGCCCGGAACGCGTCGTCATGATTTTCAGCGTGTTGATGCCGATCACCTCGCCGTACGAATTGATCAGCGCACCGCCCGAATTCCCCTGGTTAATCGTGGCATCGGTCTGGATCAGCGGCAGCGAGAAGTCGTCCACCTGCCGGTTGAGGGCAGAAATGATGCCCGCGGTAACCGTGCCGCTGAGACGTCCGGTCGGGTTGCCGATGGCGACGGCCAGTTCACCGACTTCCAGCTGGTCGGAGTCTCCCAGGGATACGATCGTCAGATCGTCGGCTTCAATTTTGAGTACGGCAACGTCGGTTTGCTCATCCGCACCGACGATGGCAGCGTCAAATGTGCGGCCATCCTCAAGATACACTTTTATGCCGCTCGCTCTGTCGATGACATGGGCATTCGTCACGACATACCCTTCCTCGGACAAAATGAACCCGGATCCTGCGGCCTGCATCTGGTAGACATCGCCCAGATAATCCCGCACGGAGATATCGGTCGTAATGGCTACGACAGCCGGTTTGACGGTCCTCGCAATTTCTCTGATGGACAGCGCTTCCTTTTCAGATGTGGATGGCAGCAGCGCCGCCTCTTCCAGCGAGAAATGCTTGTCCTGCAAGTCAACATCCGCCGCCAGCTCGACACTGTTCAGCACCGGCGCCGCTGTGATCAGTTCCCGCGATGCGGTGGCTTTCGGCAGCACAACGTATGAGTTCAGTGCAAGCCAGACAGCACCGCCCAGCGCTGAAACGAGGACGGCGATGGCAGCGACCACCGCCACAGCGCCGACACCGCGTCGCCGGTCGGGATCCACTTCCCATTCATATGTCTCGCGTTCGTACTGCCATTCGTCTTCCGCGCGGTAAGGCTCGTGAAAACGCCTGTCATTCGGTTCATAACGATCCCGATCAAAATCCGGATCGTGCTCCTGATAACGGTCTCGTTCATCGTTTTTCATATAAGACTCCTGTACTCAAAATCTCTTGCATATTGTAAAAATCAAATGTGACGACAGCGCCGTCCAAATTCAACATATCTTGAAAAAATTAAAAATAAAAGCGCACAAGTGACGCTAACGGCGGCGTCTGACCTCGGCAAAAAACACATTCACAATGATCAGGTCAAAGAGACGCCGCCAGCTCTTGATCAGGACGATGAGCAGGAGCGGTACGGCAATAATCCCGATGACGACGAGAAGGCCTTCGCCTACGAGCCAAAGCCCGCCCATGATGATGCCCGTTACCATGCTGAACATCGGCCCCAGTACGGTGAACCAGCCGGTCGTCAGATCAATCCGCTCGTTGATCCGTTCCAGCGCCATATCCGACAAGGCAGACACATCCGGCTGATAGAGCGGCAGAACAAGATGCAGAAGCGTCATGATGCCAAACGCATAGACGGCGATGTAAAAGACGAGCATAAGCGGGCGGATAAACGCTGGAATTCGATAATAGAAGGCAGACAGGAACGGGGTGAGAAACATCAGCAAAACGAAGGCTACAGCACTGATGCGAACCGGCACAATCAGCACAATCGGGCGCAGCGACGGCATGACGAGCAGTGCCACGTAGAGCGCGGCAACAAGGCTTGCGAGCACAATATGCACCATGGTGTGCCGTCTTGTCTGATACTCGGTATCACTCCACACAGGCCCGATCAGAAATCCTTCCAGATAATCCATCGACTATTTGCCCCCGATTGCTTCAATCAGCCGGCTGACATGCCGCCAGACTGCATCCTTGTTGCGATTGCCTTCGAATGATTCACTCTCAGCGCCGATGCTGACGGTTACCTGCCAGTGGAGTACGCCATCCGCATCCCTGGACACCGCTTCGTACGGCCAGGACGACATGGCCTGCCTCACCGCCTGTACGTCAGCTGCTGTCAGCGCACGGACAAAATTATTGCTCCACTGGTTGCTGTCACGGTAATGAAACAGGCGGGTTTCCACGTCGATTTCAAACGAAATGAACCCGCGCCGCTGCACCGACACTTCCCCGATAATGCGAATATGGGCAGTCTCGCCAGCCTCGTCAATCAAGTCCCTGATGCGCATAAAACCTCTCGTCGGAATACGCTCAAGTATACCATAGGCAGGCGGCCGGCTCATCATGCCAGCTCTGCGGCGAGGGCGATAAGCTTCTTCATGCGGTGATTCATTCCCGACTTTCCGATCGGCGGCGTCATCGTGCTGCCCAGTTCGGAAAGGGACAGATCAGGATGAGCAAGTCGCGCCCTGGCCGCCATTTCGAGCGTTTCTGGCAGGGTATGCAAGCCGACTGTTTCGTCCAGCCGGCGAACAGCCTCCGCCTGAGCCATGCTTGAATCGGCGACGCGGCGGGCGTTTGCGCGATCGCAGTTGACCTGCCGGTTGACGTTGTTCAGGACTTCCTTGTCAACCTTGAACTGGCTGTAGCGAATGTAGGCACGCATGGCACCGGCATGAATCAGCATATCACCGATTTCGGCGCTGTCTTTGGTATAAAGCCGCACATACGATTTCTCAGACAGACTGCTGAGCCAGATATCGTGCTGTCCTGCTGCCTGGATGAATGATGCGGCCACCACCTGATTCTTGATCCGGTACTCAAGATGACTCGTTCTGGCAGGATCGGCCATGGCTCCGCAGGCGGCAAAGAGCAAGGCGAATGCGTCACCGCGGTTGTCCGACGTCCGAAGCCACCTGAGTGCCGTTTCCAGAGGGTAGTCTGCCTCAACGAGAAAGCGGAAAGTGCCGGGACTCTCAACAACGGTCCAGCTCGTTTCGCACACGGTATGATTCAGCCAATCGGCATACGCCTTGTGCCTCGTCTCAATCTGGTAACCGTCCGGCGTTCTTCTGCCAGACGCATGAAGGATCAGGGCGCGCACACGCTCCAGCGACACCTCCGCTGCCTGCAGCCGTTCAACCGCTTCCGTACGCAGATCGGAGGAGAAACTCATGCGTGATCCTTCGCCAGATCACGGTGATCCACGATTACGCGATAACCCAGTTCTTTCAGGTACTGTGCCAGCGCTTCAGCCAGCGCAACCGAGCGGTGCCGCCCGCCTGTGCAGCCGACGCCGATCGACAGACGAACCTTGCCTTCACGCACATAGAACGGAAGTACGAATTCATAAAAGGCTTTCTGGTGATCGAGAAATGTGTGCGTCTCTGCAAAGTCAAAGACATACCGGCGGACATCTTCATCCAGTCCCGAATGCGGCCGAAGTTCAGGAATATAAAACGGATTCGGGATGAAGCGGACGTCCATCACATTGTCACAGTCGAACGGGACACCGTATTTGAAGCCGAACGACTGCACAACAATGGAAAGCTGCCTGCCCGTCGACTGGTCACCGAACAGCTCAAACACAACGTCCCGCAATTCGGCGTTGCTCATGGCAGAGGTATCGACGACATCAGTCGCCACGTCGCGAAGCGTTTGAAGCGACTGCCGTTCCATGACGATCGCTTCGCTCAGCGTGCGGTCTTTGGCTAGCGGGTGATTGCGTCTCGTCTGCTTGTAGCGACTGACCAGCGTTTCGTCAGACGCATCAAGAAACAGCAGGCGGAGGTGAATGTCCTTGTTTTTCAGAGCCGCAAGTTCGGGCAGCAAATGCTTAACCAGGTTCGGGCTTCGCATGTCAGTGACGAGTGCGAGTTTTTGCTGTGACGGGTTATCTTTCTCACTGACGTTAAAAACGTGCATCAGCTCCGTTACCAGCTGCGGCGGCAGGTTATCAATGCAAAAATAGCCGAGATCTTCGAGGTGAGACGCCACCATGCTCTTGCCTCCCCCGCTCATACCGGTCACAATCACTAATTCTGTCACGAGATCTACTCCCGGCCAAACAACGGCCTTAACTTATGGATGCGCTGCGGCTGCCGGTCAAATTCGCCGGCAAAGCGCACTTCCGGCTCGAGCAGAACGCCGGTTTGCCGCGCCACTTCCTGTTGAACATGAATGAAAACATCGGCAATATCCTGTGATGCGGCATTGCCGTAATTGACGATGAACCCTGCGTGTTTCGGCGACACACCGGCATGTCGGCCGGTATACCCCTTTAAACCGCTGTCCGAGATCAGCTTGCCGGCAAAATGTCCGGGCGGCCGCTTGAACGCACTGCCGCAGCTCTTGTCAGCGAGCGGCTGACTGTCGCGGCGTTTTTTCGCCAGTTCCGCCATATTCCGGTAAATGTCGCCGCTTTCATTCTGAACCAGCCGCATCTCGCACGACAAGATAAGCTCTCCCCCGCTCTCAAACCGACTGGTGCGATAACCGAATTCATGTTCATCGCCGCGCGCAACACACACATCGCCCCGCTCATTCAAGTATGTCGTTGCCGTGACAATTTCACTGAACTGACCGTTGTAGGCACCTGCATTGATGAGGATGCTGCCGCCCAGCGTTCCGGGAATGCCGCAGGCAAACTCCAAACCGCTGAGTCCGTGTGCCGCCGCAAGTGCAGACAGCCTGGACAGCCAAATGCCCGCTTCAGCCCTGACGGTCACCCCCGACACCTGCACATCGGCCACGTCCTGAGTCAAGAGCATCGTCACGCCGGGGATGCCTTTATCGGACACCAGCACATTGCTCATCTGCCCCAGCACATAAAGCGGAATATCCTGCAGAAGGCAGGTCCGCGCCACGTGAATCACGGCGTCGAGCGAATGCGGCCTGACCAGGCACTCGGCTGGTCCTCCGCTGCCAAAATGCGAAAGCGAAGCCAGCGGAGCCGAGCAAACGAGATCCGATTCAGGATGCAGAAGCGTCTTCCAGTTAACCATTACGCCTGCTTGAACACGCGGTCCGTCAAGGCGCGGGCCGCATTGTAGCCCATGGATTTCTGCCGGAAGTTGATGGCGGCCACTTCCACAATGACCGCGAGGTTTCGGCCGGGCCTCACGGGGATCGTGATCGACGGCACGTTGATGCCAAGTATCGTCGTCACTTCCTCCTTCAGGCCGAGCCGGTCGTAAACTTTCTTTTCGTCCCACAGTTCGAGGTTGATGACGAAATGGATATTCTCCTGCATCTTGACTGACGAAACGCCGTAAAGCTCCTTTACATCGAGAATGCCAAGACCGCGGATCTCGATCAGGTGGCGGATGATTTCCGGAGCCCGGCCGAGCAGCGTCGCTTCCGACACCCGGCGCACTTCAACGAGATCATCGGCAATCAGGCGATGGCCGCGCTTGACGATTTCCAGAGCCGTTTCCGACTTGCCTACACCT
>DUPJ01000070.1 GCA_012838355.1 Clostridiaceae bacterium | reverse complement strand
TGGCATGTCAATTTTGCCAATGTTTGACAGAGAGGATGTAATGCCCTTATCGAAGTACTTATTTGCCATCTTCAAAGCGTAATCTTTTACGGTAAGCGGGACCATTCTGGCCAAAAGGTTTTTTTCCAGCTTCATGAATCTGGCAAGCTTTGCCTTGACATTTTTTTCCTTCAAGCCCTCTTTGAACTGACTATTGACCTGCTCTACGATGTCGCTGAAGCCAACATTGCTTTGGCCGAAATCGCAGCTGATGTTCATGGTCGAAAAGAAATTCCTCGCTGTAAGCGAGTCGTAGTAGCCGCGCAGGTTTATGGGGACCGAAATCACGATTTTCTTGTTGACGCTGTTCTTTGGCATGTCTGCGCCGGCTGCATATATCAGCAGTGAAGTCAGCAATACTGTCATGCTTGCACTGTGTCTTCTCGAAAGCGTTAGCAGCGCCTCTGCAGACATCGCGCCTTCAATTATTTTCATTCTGTTTTCGTCCAGCCGTTTGCCCTTTATTTTGTAGGCCTTCACTTTTTTTTCTCTTTTGGTTTTTGCGTTTTCAATACCTGCGGCATAATTCTTCCAAAAGCCATCCGCCTCTTTTTCACTGATTGACGCACCGTAATCAAAATGAGGCATGCTGTCCAGCTCATCCTTATATCTCGCTTCAAGATAGTGAAATATGAGAGTTTCCAAAAACCAGATGGCACCGGCGCCATCTGACAGCGCGTGGAACGCTTCCAGGTTTATGCGTTTATTGTAATAGGATACTTTGAATAAAAGATTTCTGTTCCCTTCGATGTAAAGCGGCGAACAGGGACTGGTCGATTCAATGTCGACTTTGGGGTAAATCTCGCTCGATTCAAAATAGTACCAGAAAAAGCCTCTGCGCAGAATCGACTTATACAGGGGAAAACTCTCTAGCGTCAGATCCAAGGCTTTCTGCAGAAGATCCGGATTGATCTCCTCGAATAATTCTGCTGACAAGCGATAAACCTTTGTATCCTTGTTATTGGCAGTGGCCGGGAATATTTTCGATGCGTTATCGAGCTTATTCCACTTTGTTTTTTTGCCGTTTATCGCTGTCATCTTTTCACCAGTTAATCGTTGCCATCCCTTAAAAATGAATTGATCCATTCATAGGTGGCGGCTATTTTCGCTGTATTGACAGGCATGGAAAAATACCCGTGAATCGCATCGTCCATTCTCCACATCACGACCTTGTTTCCAAATTCCTTGAGTTTGCGGCCATACGCTTCCCCTTCGTCTCTCAGGGGATCGTACTGGGCAGTGATGACCAGGGTATCCGGCTGATCCGACAAGTCCTCTGCGAGCAAGGGTGCGACATAGGGACTGCATTTATCATCCTCGTTTTTTACATACAGGTCCAGATAGTCCTGTATTCGCTTCGACGTCATGATATAGTCACTGCCATTTTCGCGAACAGATGGATAAGGAGACGAATCAGAGTGATCGTAATAGGCGGCAGGATAGATCAGAATCTGTCTTTTAGGTATAAAGCCGCCTCTGTCTCTCACCAGAAGCGATACGACGGCAGCCAGGTTTGCGCCCGCACTATCACCGATGAGGGTAATGTCTTCACGCCTGCATCCCAGCAGCTCAGGCTTCTCAAAGATTTTCTCCGTCACGTAGCAGCAATCCTCCACCCCGCTTGGGAAGGGATTTTCCGGAGCCAGTCTGTATTCTACCGAGACGACAATATGTCCCGTATTGTTTGCCATGTTCCTGCAGACAATCGTATAGCTGTCAATGTCCCCGGTAACCCAGCCTCCGCCATGAAAGAAGATCAGCACCTTCGTCTTGTCATTCTTGCTGTTCTCCGGAAGAAAAATCCTGAGCGGGATTTCTCTTTCATCTACCATCATCTTATAGTCAAGCGTGGTGTAACCGTTCTTAATCGGCGGGTTAACCAGACGAAGTACTTTTCGATATAACTTGTAATTCTCTTTCAGATTCAGATGCATTTTTGACAAAAGCTTCATCATCTGTTTTCTTATCGGTCTCATCGGACACTCACAATCTGCGGCAATACTTACTGGCAGTATATACCGGCGTTTGACAGCTGTGCGCAGGAGGAATACCCACACACCTTGAAAACAGGATATTTCGTGTATTTTCGCATCTGTCTGAACTGCTGAAAGTCCGCCTGATATCGGGGTCAGCCCCGTGGCCTCGCCCATCCCGGCCTGCCCTTCGGGGGGCCGGGGGTGCAATATTCAGCGGTTAGCTACTGGGGTGAACTTATCACTGGTTAACGACATGGCTTGAATGGCCGCTTTACAAGCAGAATGACGAAGCGCATTATTCACATGAAATATGCAAATTATATTTTTCCTGCTAATAGCGGAACACAGCAGGACTGTTTATGTCGAAATGAACGGACAGGTTGTCATTCCCACAGAAACGCTTGAGAGGTTCCGCATCTCGCCTGACGACACGTCGATTTGGCCGGGCGATAAAAAACGAGGCATGGCAATTCCCCCCAAGATTAAGTTCACTATATCAGCCGCAAAGTTATTTTGCGATGTTGCGCCGGAGGCGAATGACAAATGAGTGCTATCACGATCACAGGTTTAACAAAAAAATACGGCACCGTAACCGCTGTAGACAATCTGAACCTGAATATTGGGGAAGGCGAATTATTTGCCCTTTTAGGGATGAACGGCGCAGGAAAAACGACGACCATTAAAATGCTCTCATGCCTCATTCAGCCGACCGATGGCGATGCCGTGCTGCTGGGTGACAGCATCAGGAATAATCCCAACGCCGTTAAGCAAAAAATCAATATATCCCCGCAGGAAACTGCGGTTGCACCAAATTTAACCGTTCTCGAGAATCTGGAGCTCATCGCGGGGATTTACGGACAGAGCAGAGAAAACTCGAAAAAAAGTGCAAGGGAATTGTCGACGCGCTTCGGTTTGGACGATGTGCTTGGCAAGAAAACCAAAACACTGTCGGGCGGCATGCAGAGACGGCTTTCCATCGCCATGGCACTGATATCGAAGCCGCAGATTCTTTTCATTGACGAGCCCACAGTCGGGCTGGATGTGCTTGCCCGCCGAACACTGTGGGCATCGATCAGGCAACTTAGAAAACAAGTCACGATCATTCTCACCACTCATTATTTGGAAGAGGTTGAAGCGCTGGCTGATCGTATTGGCGTGATGACCAAAGGCAGACTGGCTGCGGTTGGTACGACGGCCGAGTTAATCGGGCAAACAGGCGCAGAAAACCTTGAAGACGCTTTTGTCAGCATCTCTGGCGGTGTCCTATGAAGATGTTTCTGTTTGCAAAGCGCAATACAAAAGAAATTCTGCGTGACCCGATCAATTTGTTCTTCGGGCTCGGATTTCCTCTGGTATTGCTGTTCATGTTCAACATCATTGATTCGGCGATACCTGCCGAGGCAAACAATGCCATGTTCTCAATCGAAAAGACCGCACCTGGTGTGGCCGCTTTCGGCACCGCATTCTTTGCACTATTTTCGGGAATGCTTTTGGCAAAAGACAGAACTACATCATTTCTCATGAGACTGTTCGCATCTCCCATGACGGCGAGGGATTTCATTTTCGGGTATTCCTTGCCGCTTCTTGCGATGGCCGCGATACAGGGGAGTATCACTTTTTTGGCAGCCGCTCTGATTGGCTTGCCGTTATCTGTCAATACGCTGCTCGCCATTCTGATCTTGCTCCCCACTGCCATTCTTTTTGTCGGAATGGGATTGCTGTGCGGCAGCTTATTGAACGACAAAGCGGTCGGTGGAATCTGCGGAGCGCTTCTCACAAACATCGCAGGCTGGTTTTCCGGTGTCTGGATTCCACTTGATCTAATCGGCGGAGTATTCAAGCAAGTTGCAAATGTATTGCCCTTTTATCATGGTGTTGAGGCGGCTAAAGCTGCCGTCAGCGGCAACTTCACCGGAATAATGCCCCACTTTGCAATTGTGCTGGCATATGCGGCGGTTTTCTACGCACTGGCAGTCTTCGCATTCAGACGCAAAATGCTGGGCCATCAGGCGTGATGTGCCTTTATTTTGAATCGGCTGCAAACACAACACTCCCATCCCCGTAGATTCGAACCAAAACAAGGATCGGCAAAAGCTGATGAACGGCTGGCACTTTCAAGCATGTCATGTAATCCGCACTGATCAAAAAGGCGCTTCCTCGATCATCACTTATCAGCCATTTATCCCGTGTGCTCTTCTTCATCGAGAATGACTTCCAGGTTACTAAACAAGTCCGGTTTTCTTGGTAGCATGGCCGTACAACAAGCCAAATGACGCCAATGCACTCCCCGAACGGAGGATTTCATGTTTATCGATAAGTTCAATCCACTTGAAGACGACATGATTCAGGTGATGGACGAGAACGGCAATATCGTAAATCCGGATTTTTGTCCGGATGTGTCAGACGAAGATATTCTCACGCTGTATAAGACGATGAGGAAAGCACGCGCCATCGACTCGATTGCGCTTTCCCTGCAGCGGCAGGGACGTCTTCTGACGTATGCATCCAATTTAGGGCAGGAGGCTGCGCAGGTTGGATCGGGCTACGCCCTGAAAAAGTCGGACTGGGCTGTACCTGCCTTTCGCGAACTCGGCATGTGGCTGATCAAGGGATGGCCGGTTGAGAAGATATTCCAGTACTGGTACGGCAATGAATGGGGCAGCCACTTCGGCGAAGAGATCCGCCTCCTGCCGATCGCCGTCC
Source organism: Clostridiaceae bacterium (assembly GCA_012838355.1). GTDB lineage: Bacteria > Bacillota > Clostridia > Saccharofermentanales > DTU023 > DUPJ01. The sequence goes on along the minus strand of DUPJ01000070.1, from coordinate 7,613 downwards.
CCATCGCATCACAGCTCCAGCACGCGGTCGGCATCGGCATGGCCGCTCGGTTCCGCGGTGATGACGATGTCGTCATGGCGTACAGCGGTGAAGGCGGAACGTCTCAGGGCGACTTCCATGAAGCGCTGAACTTTGCCGCGGTATTCAATACGCCGAATGTCTTCTTCATCCAGAACAACCACTATGCGATCTCCGTTCCGCTCAGCAGGCAGACGGCGTCGAGAAATATCGCGACGAAGGCGCTCGGCTATGGCATGCCTGGCGTTTTAGTCGATGGCAACGACGTCTTTGCCGTTCTGGCTGCGAGCCGCGAGGCCGTGCAGTACGCACGAGAAAGCGGCCCCGTCCTGATCGAGGCGTTCACGTTCCGCATGGGGCCTCATACGACTTCGGACGATCCGACGAAGTATCGCTCAGATGAGGAAGTCCGGCTTTGGCAAAGAAAAGATCCGATTATGCGGCTTGAGAAATACCTGATGAAAGAAAATCTCATGACGGAGGACGCCATGAAATCCATGACGGAGTCACTCGAACAGGACGTGATGGACGCGTACAAGTCGATTGAACACACATCCGACACCGGGATTGAAGAAATCTTCTCCTATCACTTTGAAAATCTGACCCCACAGCTGAAAGAGCAGCTGGAAGACTATCAGGCTTTCTTGAAAGGAGCGTCACATGCCGAATAAAATCAACATCGTTCAAGCGGTTCAGCAGGCGCTGCAAAATGAGATGACGCTCGATCCTGCCGTTGTGGTTTACGGAGAAGATGTCGGTGTCAACGGCGGCGTTTTTCGCGCGACGGCGGGGCTGCAAAAAATGTTCGGTGAAAAGCGTGTATTTGACACGCCTCTCGCGGAATCAGCCATTGTGGGAACGGCTGTCGGGATGGCCGTCAACGGTTTCAAGCCCGTGGTGGAAATTCAGTTCATGGGGTTCATCTACCCGGCATTCAACCAGATTCTGAGCCACGTCGCCCGTTTCAGGAATCGAACGAGGGGACAGCGCAGCCTTCCGATGGTCATCCGCGCACCATACGGCGGCGGCATTCGTGCGCTTGAACATCACTCCGAATCAACCGAAGCACTGTTTGCTCATATCCCCGGCCTGAAGGTGGTGATTCCCTCGACCCCGTACGATGCCAAAGGTCTCCTCATCTCAGCAATAAGAGATCCGGATCCGGTCATTTTTCTGGAGCCGAAGCGCATCTACCGCGCCTTCAAGCAGGACGTACCGGAAGATGCCTACACGCTCCCGATCGGGAAAGCCAGAGTGCTGCAGGAAGGCGACGATATCACGGTTGTCACGTGGGGCGCCATGGTTTCAGATGTAAGGAAAGCCGTTTCACAGATTGAGGACGTTTCTGCAGAAATCATCGATCTTCGCACGATAAGCCCGATGGATCGGGAGACGATCGTTCAATCTGTGGAAAAAACGGGACGCATCCTGATCGTGCATGAAGCGGCCAAGAGCTTCGGCGCCGGGGCTGAGATTGTCGCGGTCGTGAATGAAAAAGCGTTCCTTTCGCTGGAAGCACCACCGACAAGACTCACCGGATTCGACACGATCTTCCCGCTGCCGCGAGGAGAAAAACACTACATTCCATCACCCGAACGCATTCGGGACAAGATCCGCGAACTGGCGGCATATTAGGAGGCCGGCACATGTATCAATACAAATTCCCGGATATCGGCGAAGGCATCACGGAAGGAACCCTGACAGCATGGCTGGTCAAGGAAGGCGATACGGTCCGCGAAGGTCAGACGATTGCTGAAATCGAAACCGATAAGATGACAACCACGCTGCCGTCTGCAGCGTCCGGCAAAGTACATAAGCGTCACGCAGCGGAAATGGATACCCTGCATGTCGGTCAAGTCTTTATCACAATCGACGACAGTGAATCAGCAGGTCAGGCAGCCGAAACTGAAGCGGTGCCGGAGACTCATCCGGAAGAAGACATGCCGGAGACATCCGAAACTATTGCGGAGGAAGAAGCGGGCGTCGTCGGCTCCCTCATTTCAAGTCAGGATGAGATTCCGCCTTCTGATGAAGGCAGCCGAAACGTCGAAAAAACCTCCCGTGAGAAAAAGGCGCTCGCCACACCAGTCGCCAGAAAAATGGCAAAAGATCTTCAGGTGGATATCAACGCCATTGACGGCACCGGTCCCAGAGGACGTGTCCTCAAAGAGGATATCCTGCGGGCAGCTGACAGGCATAAACACGCGCACGACAAGCAGGAAATCACGCACCTCCGAAAAGACGGCGAGCGGCGTGAACCGCTGACACGCATCCGCAAGACGATCGCCGAGAAGATGAGTCAATCGCAGAAGACACTTGTACACACGACACTTTTGGAAGAGGTCGATGCGACGGCACTCGTTTCGTTCCGCGACCGCATGAAAACCCTCCTTGGAGACAGCGTCAGACTGACCTATCTCCCGTTTATTCTGAAAGCCATTGTACTTGCGCTGAAAGCATTCCCGGTCTTCAACAGCACGTTTGATGAAGAGCACGGCGAGATCGTCTATAAGCAGCATTATCACATCGGCATTGCGACGGATACGGATCGCGGTCTCGTCGTACCGGTGCTCTTTGACGCCGATCAAAAGAGTATTGTCGAGATCGCGCAGGAGATCGAATCACTGGCAAAGCTGGCGAGAGAAAACGAGCTCACCCTGGCACATCTCCGGGGAGGCACTTTCAGTTTGACGAATTACGGTGCAATCGGCGGCAGCTTCGGCCTGCCGATTATCAACTATCCGGAATCGGGCATCCTGGGGATCGGACGCATTCAGGATAAGCCGGTCGTACGCGACGGCCGGATTGTCATCGGCAGCATGCTGCCGTTGAGCTTGTCATTTGACCATCGCATCATCGACGGAGCGAGCGGCGTGCGCTTTATCCGCACCATTGAAGACGCATTAGGCAATCCCGAATTGCTGCTGCTAAAAAGTTAGGCAAAGCGGACAGACGGTCCCATCTCGTCATGAACCGGCGAGGGCAATAAGGTCACGCCTTTTCGCCTTTAACAGGCGTGCGCATCTGCCTGCGGATATTCATTGCACAGCAAACGATATGCCGGCTCGTCCTCTTCCAGGTCAGGGAAACGGCCAAGATCATCATGGAAGTGATTGTCCGCATTATCATCGTTGCACATGCTGACTTCGCCGATCAGCACATCGCCTGTGCCTTTCTCAACGGCAAAAGCATGATACAGTCCGCGATAGATCGTGATGCTTTCACCCGGCATGAGCCGGATGTCCGATCCTGCCGGAACCATGTATTCGCGTCCGTCCTGATTGATCTTCACGTCTGTATCGGCGTATTTGCCGTCTTCGGTGCTGTTATACACCTTGATCAAAAGATTGCCGCCGCCCCGGTTAATAATGTCCTCCATTTTGTAATGGTGGAAATGCATCGGTGATGTTTGATTCTCATAGATCATCAACAGTTTTTCGGCATAGCTTTTTTCATATTTTTCCGGCATCTGCCGGTTCCCGTTGCGCAGGGTAATCAAGGAAAAACCGATCTCGCGGAAGCGTCCTTCGCCATAATCCGTGACATCCCAGCCCAGCATATTGTCTCTGATCTCATCGTACTCATGGCCTTTATCCTGCCAATCGTCCGGACTCCAGCAACAAAAAGGAGGCAGCGCGAAGTTGAATCTGGCTATCAGCGCCTCCATATCCCTGATCGCTTTATTGATTTCCGATCGTTTCATGCGTTCACTCCTTTTCTCCTGTGACGGGATCCTTGTCCCATAGCCTGACGCGTGCAATCTTTGCCCTGACTTCATCCCATTCAGCAGGATCACCTTGACGCAAATCCGGTCTCTGACCGTGCGGATACGAGCCGAGAATGCGGTAATCCGCCGAACAATCAATATTCTTGTGGGAAACCCCTGCCGGTATGAGCACGGCATCGCCGGCTTCAAGCTTAACCCTAAGACCGTTCGGGCCTCCCGTCTGCACGATGACCCAACCGGCCGCACAGCCCAGGACTTCATGAGCTTCAGCATGAAAATGATGAAATTCGTATACACCGTTGACCCAGGGCGCCGACCAGCCGTTATCCGTGAAGCGCTTGCGAAATTCTGCCTGAAGCTCAGACGAATCTTTGGGAAACACAGTTTTGTACAGGCAAAATTCAATGTCGTTTCCCGGGAACGGTTTGTCGGGAGTGATCTTTATCTGTTCAATATCCATAGCAGTTAACCTCTCCGATATTAGTCCAGACCGTAAAGCATGAACAAACCAATTGGACGCCAAACGGACCGACCTATCTTCTAAACATTTTATCCAGAAAGTCCAGAATAATTTTCCCGAAGAAATAACATGCACCGGCAAACACAAGGGTTGCTCCCATCAACAAGATAATGCCGAAAATGAAGTTGAACAATCCCATCTGTCTGCCCCCTTCATGTGCACCCGCTCCTAAGGCATCGACGATTGTCGGGCGATCTTTATCCGATTAACATCCATGGCAGCATACCTGCGCTGTCTTATTCTAGAACGTAACGCCGCAGCAAACCAGATGGCCGCCAAACGGCAAGTGATCGAATGTTTTGTCGGCTCCGAAGCATTAAACTAAGCACAGGCATTAATCAAAGGAGTTCACCTTATGAAGAAATTCGCAGGAACCACGCTCATTGTCTTGCTCTCCCTCTTCATCCTGCTGAGCATAATCCCCTATTTTATTTCGATATCATCGGCTTCAGTCAATGCCGACGCTGCATTTCGGGAAAGCACATACCTGAATGTCGACGGCGTAACGTTGCATTTCCGGCAATGGACGCCCCCTGCAGCAGCAATACAAGGCAAGGTGCTGCTGGTTCACGGTTTGGGAGGATCCACATTTTCCTGGCGCAACAACACCGACTATCTCGCAGAAAACGGCTATCTGGTCATCGCCGTCGATCTTCCGGGATTCGGGTACAGTGACCGAAATCCGGCTGTGGATCACAGTCAAAAAGAAAGAAGCAGCTTATTATGGGCACTGCTGGACCACATCGACCAGGAGCTGGACCAGAATACGGGTGATCGCGGCTGGATCCTGGTCGGCCACTCCATGGGAGGCGGAACCGTTTCGGCTATGACCATGGATAAACCGGCGAGAACGAGAGGACTTGTGCTCGTCGATGGAGCCGTGTTTGACCGCGACGCCAATACTGCAGGTACCCTGGTTCTGTATCCGCCTCTGCAGCAATGGATAAAGATCTTTTTCGACCGCCGCATCACAGATGAAGACAGATTCGCTGATTATCTCGCCTCTGCCTATGGACGTGAGCCGTCAGAAAGCGAGGTTGACGGATATCTTGCGCCGTTAAAGATTGAAGGTACAGCCGACAGCATCATTGAACTCGTCAAAACGGCAAAAAACGAACCGATCGGCAATTTGAAAAATTCGGGTGTCCCGATAGTGGCGATTTGGGGTGAAGACGACACCTGGATACCGTTGGCCCAGGCAGAAGCCATCATTGACATGTTGCCTGAAACCGAGCTGGTCATTATAAAAGGTGCCGCGCATTGTCCGATGGAAACTCACGATCAGGTGTTCAACGATCAGCTGCTTCAATTCATCCGGTCATTGCCGGCTGAAAACTGAACGCACAGGAAAAGGCGAACGAGACGGCAGTTATATTCCTGCGGTACCGCGTGTTCACGCTGTTTTTCGTGATCTTTGGGTGTTGATCGGAACCGTCGATCATATCGCCAAACAGCACCTCGGCATTATTCGGAAGCGAAAACCTCGCGCGTATCAAATCATTTCTGCCTTACATTTTCTGTTTGGCAAAATAATGCTCAACTGCATACAAATACTGCTTTTCAAATTCCGCAATTGCTTTTTTGCTGGCATTCCTGAAAGGAAACAACAAGTCATAGGCGTGGAACCAGTTGGGATAAACATCGACTTTTGCGTTGACTCCCGCTTTCTTCAGATTGTCGATGTAGGCAAGCGTCTCACAGTAAAACAGTTCAATATCTCCCACAAAAGTATATGCAGGCGGAAGATTTGAGTAATCCGTCTGCCTTGCAGGCGCTGCATACGGCGGCACATCCTTTTCCCATAATGCCCCGAGATAAGCCTTCCACCCCCTGTGATTACGCGTTGAGTTCCATACATGAGCATTGTGATCCCGTGATGAGTCGGTGTCGCGATCATCAATCATCGGATAAAGCGGCATCTGATAAGCAATGCTGATTTCGCCTTTGTCTCGTGCATACATGCAAATTGCGACAGCAAGTCCGCCACCGGCACTTTCACCGCCGACCATAATCTGACTGCTGTTGACGCCAAGATCATCTGCATGTTCCTTGAGATATTTGAGAGCCGCGTAACAATCATGCAGCGCAGCCGGATACGGTGCTGCTTTTGCTAAACGGTATTCAGGCGTGACGACTACGGCACCATATTTCTTCACCAGACCGGCAGCTCGCGAAAAATGAATCATTTTCGCCATGCCAGTCACATATCCGCCGCCGTGAATCCAAAGAATCCCGGGCGTTTTTTCTGTTGGCTTTTTATTGACGGTGGGCTTCAGAATATACAAATCCATATCCTTTTTGCCCGCTTGAATCTTTATCTTGCTCGCAGCGTATTTCTTCATTGCAGATTCCATTTCACCAACGGCAGATCCAGCAGACCTTTCTCCACCAGCTGCATGCCGGAAATACGCGCGATCATGCCTTCAGAACAGCTTGGCATTTAACAGCCAGCCCGCAAATCCGCCACTGTTTTTTTCTCCAGCGACAGATCGCTGAAATAGCGATATCCGCCATCTCCCGTCGGTGACTGAGCCTCTATGCCGACTTTAACCGTGTTCTCAACAGGGAGCAGAAAAATCCGTACCATGTCAAACGTTTCCCCGTCCAGCGAGTAATGAATGGCGAAGTTGTTTCCAACTCGCGCGACCTGGAGCCACACAGAATCCGCCTCAATATTGCAGCCGTTTGCATCATCCGAAACGACGTCTGTCACAACACTCACCACGGCTGTTGTGCCAAAATCAGACTTTTCAAAAGCGGCCTTTACCCATGTGTTTTCATCCTGAATTACCATGATGCACGCGGCGTCATACGTCGCTTCGAAATCTGGTCTCACTTTCGCTTTGAAAACAAAGTCCCCTTCAACTTCTGTGTAATAGAACGGGGCATCCCCCTGCGGTTTCATAAACGTTTTGTTTTCAGGTACTGGATTGTTGAAATAATCACTTCCAGCCGGTGCATAGATTGCGATTTCATCTTCTCTTGTGATCACTTCACTTTCATTGAGCCACTCAAATGATGTAAGTTCCATAAACGCCTCCAGGAATGTCTTTTCAGATGTTTTCTCATACTGAGTCTATAGCAGATTTGAACCGGAGGCCATGTATGAGACGGAAGCCATTGCGAGCGTTGATCAGCGGAAAGCTCAGAGGAGGCAGATCCGAATGCGTCCTCTCTGTGCTTCAAGCGACTGCAAGTATGAGAGTAAGAGAACGGTTAATCAGCATTTTCATTGATTTCAGTTAAGTATTTCACTGTGTCAGCTGTTGCGTTTTCGCTCCGGATGACCGCTGCAATGTCGCCTGCCCGTCTTAATACATCCGGATCGTCCATGTCGGTAAATGCCTT
>DUPJ01000069.1 GCA_012838355.1 Clostridiaceae bacterium | reverse complement strand
GCGTACCGCTGTACGAAACGCGGCCAAACTCGTCTTCAACGTTGTTCGCTGCATTTTCATTGTAGGTATCGAGCGTTGCCTGCAGCACATCTGCCGGCAGGTCCAGTTTTTCAGCCAGCTCTTCGACTGTATCGCCCCAGACATATCCGCCGTAATTATTGTCAAGATAATACTGCAGCGTCTGTCCGCCCAGTGCGTAGATGTCGGCGGCGTCGCGTCCCTGGCTGGAGCTTACCATGTACATGAGACCATCGGTCTGAGCGATGATCGCCTTGCTCATGACGTCGCGTCTGCCGTCCTCACGCACAAACCGCTCACCTTCTTTGTTGACGAAAATGGCACCTGCCGAGGAGATAATATCGTACGTTGCGCCTGTCGTGGGATTGCAGTAGGGCAGGAGCTGAATCTGATCCATATTGACCAGCTCGGCACCGGCGTCTCGGGCAAAGAAAATGCCGTCGCCGGTGACGCCGGGCATATTCGATGTCGGCACGCCGGCACCAAGATCCGGCCATTTTTCGCCTTCACAGTATTCCTGGCGCAGTTCCACATTGCCTGCAAACCCCCCGGTAGCGAGAATCACGCCGTTATTTGCCGTGAATGTCAGTGCGTTGCCGTCCTTGTCAACCGCCTCGACGCCGACAACTCTGTCGCCGTCCATGACGAGGCCGACGGCCGTGGTATTCATGTACTCGGTGTAGTTGTCCGCATCAGCAAGCTGGCTCACGAATGCCTTGATGTAGCCGCTGCCGTTCGGCAGCACCGCTGAATGCGTGCGCGGGTAGAGTGAACCGCCGCCATGGCTGATGACGGGCTTGAATTCCATGCCCATGCTTTCCATCCATTGCAGTGCTTCAAGCGAACGTCCCGCCATAATCTTGACGATGTCCAGCTCCGCCACTTTGTCACCGCCGTTCCAGGTCTGCAGGGCAAACCAGTTGGTGCTGTCAAAGAGTGTCTTGTCCGATTCCAGATACGCGTCGTATTCCGCTTTGACGGTTTCGATCAGTTCTGCGTGTTCGTCGCTGACAGGTTCTTCTGCAATCGCGTCCTGGATCAGGGTTTCCAGGCTTTCGCTGCGCTCTTCAAAATGGTAATCCTGCAGAGATGCATCGGGTGCATTGTAAATGCCGCCGGCCACGATTGAGTTGCCGCCAAGGAATCCCGTTTTCTCGATCATGATGACGCTGGCGCCGGCTTTTGTGGCCGCAACGGCTGCCGAAAGACCGGCTCCGCCGCCGCCGACAATAACCACATCGGCTGTGTTTTCGCCCGACACTTCATCAGCCGGCTTCAAGGGTGTTTCTTTGAGCAGATCCACATCGCCGCCGGCCTGCAGAACACAATCTTCCACAGCCATCTTGATGCTGGCGCTCGTGATGGTGACACCGGTAACCGCGTCAACCATCAGGCTCTGATTGTCGACGATCGCCTGCGGAATCTTGTCAACCGCAGCATCGCCGACACCCGGCGTTTCAACGTGATTCAAAACATTAATGTCAAGAATTGCGTCTTCGCTGAATGTCACTTCAACTTCCAGCGGGCCATGCATGGCATTGACTTCTGCCGAATAGGTTCCAGGTGTATAGGACGCTTCAGCAGGCGCACTATCTGCAAACACAGACAGTGATCCCAGCAGCAGCATCAGGCACAAAAGGATACCCACATACTTTTTCATCGTTTATTGATCCTCCATTTTTGCCGGTCATGCCGGCAACGTTTATTGTCATTAATATGTACCATGTGTGACGCGCTGTCAACGAATAATTTATGCAGAAATAAGCTGATTTTGGCCGGATAGTTATGCTATTTTGAAATTAATTGCATAATCGCAGCGTCAGCGCTGCTCGCTTGTATAATTTTCACAACAAAGAAGATAGCTTTATATTATATATGTGCAGACAGACGTTTCCGGGCTGAATCAGCAGCCGGCTGCACCGATTTTGACTGCCTGCGAAATCGATCTACTTTGCCGGCTTCTTTTCCTGGCGCGCCATACGTGCTTTGGCGCTTCGGGCGAAAATCGTGTTCAGGACAAACTCCGCCTGGTGTCTGCGGGCAAAGACATTGAAGACGCGAAGGCCGCTCTTGATGCGGATCTGGCGCCAGAAACGCCGGTATGAGACGGTCGAGATGGCATGGTATTTCACTTTTTCCGTGCTGCGCACATCCGTGAACAGCTGTGAGTCAGCGGCACGCGGGTCACCTTTCATTTGTCCCGTCATGACAGCCAGGGTTTTTTGCACATCGTATTTCGAAACATACTTCTTCAAGGTGATGATGTGCAGCGAATCGTCATCCATCTGGTACAAGAGAAGCCGGGTGCCGATACCGATTTTCTTCAGGATGAGGCAGAGAATCAGGAGGACAGCCGTCATGATGACGAACACGTAAGCGCCTGTCCTCAGTATCGTCACCGCTCTGGCTTCCTCTGCTCTGCCGTGATAGTAGCCTGTATAGAAGGCAGCCAGCACGCTCAGGATGATCCCGATGCGCCAGAATAAGAAGAATCGTTTTGGATTGTTGATCAGGTTTTGTTCGTACAGCCAACGGTACTTTCCGTCTATCCCGACCATTTTGCTTTCAGTCATGAGTGAGCCTCCTATTGCAGAGCGTCTGCTGACAGCGATACGCGTTCCGGATCTCCGGGCGGCAACAGCCAGGTCAGGGCGAATCCAGCGATGAAAAGCGGCAGTATGCCTAAGATGGTATAGCGCGGCTGATTCGTCAGATCGGATAAACCTGCCATGATCGCCGGTCCCATAATCGCGGCAAACTTGCCGAATATATTGTAAAAGCCAAAGAATTCATTTGATTTTTCTTTGGGTATCATGCGGGCGAAATACGAGCGCGAAAGTGCCTGAATGCCGCCCTGTGCAAGGGCTACCAAAGCACCCAGCACAAAGACATGCGCCAGACGGTTCATGAAGAATGCAAAGCCGACCGTCACGATATAAATCCCGATCGCCGCGCGGATCATGGGGAGCGTGCCGAAGCGCCGGGCCAGACGGCCGAACAATAAGGCGCAGGGGAACGCAATGATCTGAATCACGAGCAGAATCGCAAGCAGCATAAACGTGTCGAGCGAATCTTTCCCCAGAACCGAACGCGTATACGGCACCACCATCTTGATGATGGTGTCAACGCCATCAATATAAAAGAAGTATGCGATAAGGAAGATGAACACGTATTTCAATTTCCGAATCTCGCGAAAGGTGCCGGCAAGCCGCCTGAAACTGGCTGCAACCGGATTCGGCACAGGGTCAATGTAAAAACGCTGCCTGACGTTGCGCAGAAGCGGGAGTGTGAAAAGGCCCCACCACAGCGCCGTAATGATAAACGAAATCTGGTAGCCGATCAGGTTGTCAAGCCCCGAAAAGAAAATGATCCCAAGGCAGATCCCGAACGGCACGATGCTCGCAATATAGCCGTATGCGTATCCGCGCGATGACACGACATCCATCCGGTCATCGCTCGTGGCATCAACCAGAAATGCATCATAGAAAATATTCGAACCGGCATATCCGATGGTGCTCACGATATACACCCAAACAAGTGTCACCCACTGTCCCTGCGGGACAAAGGCGAGTGCCGCCGTCATGACGATGCCAAGCAGGGCAAAGAACAGGAAAAACCGTTTTTTCTTGTCGCGATAATCCGCAAATGTGCCGAGAATCGGACTGAGCAGGGCCACTATGATCGAGGACAGCGAGCTGTAGTAGCCCAGCATCATGTCATTGCCGGAATACATGCCGAGCACAATCGGAAAAATCGCCGTCGTGATCGCCATGCTGTAGGCAGATTCGCCGCAATCGTAGAGGATCCAGCTCAGCTCACGTTTCTTTTGCCCTGACTGCGGTTTGGTATCCGCCTCCTCGGCCGACACATCGCTCACAGTGAAAATTCCCGTTTGGCCAGCGCGAAGGCGGCAACGGCTCTGTCGAGTTCTTCCGTCGTATGCGCGGCCGATATCTGCGTGCGGATTCTCGCCTTCCCTTCCGGAACGACCGGGAATTTGAACGCAATTACGTATACGCCGTGCCGGAACATGAAGTCCGCAACTTCAATCGCTTTTCTGGCGTCGTAAACCATGACGGGCACAATCGCATGCTCGCCGGGAATCAGGTCAAGGCCGAGTGCCGTCATTTTCTCGCGGAAATAGGCGGCATTCGCCTTCGTTTTGTCGCACAGACTTGCATCTGCTTCCAGTATGGACAAAACTTCAAGCGTCGCCCCGCAGATGGCCGGGGCGAGACTGTTCGAGAACAGGTACGGCCGGCTTTTTTGCCTGAGCCACGCCACCGTGTCCCGGCTTGCCGCCGTAAAGCCGCCCGAAGCACCGCCCAGTGCCTTGCCAAACGTCGAGGTGAGAATATCAATTTCGCCCATGACACCGCAGTATTCCGGGGTGCCGCGCCCCGTTCTGCCGACAAATCCGGAAGCATGGCTGTCATCGACCATAACGAGCGCATTGTACTTATCGGCCAGATCCACGATAGAGCGAAGATCGGCGATGATTCCGTCCATCGAGAACACACCGTCCGTCGCAATCAGCCGGATATCGCTGCCGGCTGCATCGGCCTCCTGCAGGCAGCGTTCCAGATCCGCCATATTGTTGTTTCGGTAGCGCCAGCGTTTCGCCTTTGAGAGACGCACCCCGTCGATAATGCTTGCGTGATTCAGCTCATCCGAGATAATCGCATCATTTTCGCCGAGAAGCGTTTCAAAAAGACCGCCGTTGGCATCGAAGCACGATGAGTACAAGATGGCGTCCTCAAAGCCGAAGAAGGAGGCAACCTTCTCCTCCAGCTCTTTGTGAATCGTCTGCGTGCCGCAGATGAATCGCACCGACGACAACCCAAACCCGTACTCCGCCATCGCCTTTTCGGCAGCCCGGATCAGGCGCGGATCGTTTGACAGTCCGAGATAATTGTTGGCGCACATATTGATCAGTCCGGAGTCCTCTGTCGTGTTAATCGTCGTGCCCTGAGCGCCAGTCAGAACACGTTCTCCTGCAAGCGTACCGGCTTCGCGAAGCTGATCGAGCTGTTCTCTGAAGCGATTTGTCTTTGCCATATCAGAGCGCCTCCCTTGCGCTGGTCCAGTCGAGGATGACTTTGCCTGATTCATTGCTCATCATGGCGGCGAAGCCTTTCTCATAATCCCTGAAGTCCAAGCGGTGCGTGATCACGCCCGACACATCGAGTCCCGACTGGATCATGGACATCATTTTGTACCAGGTTTCAAACATCTCTCGGCCATAAATGCCCTGAATCGTCAAGCTGCGCAGAATCAGCGCGTTGAAGTCAATCGTGGTCTCCGCCTTCTGGAAACCAAGCAGCGCCAGCTTGCCGCCGGAACGCATCGTGCTCATCATGGAGTGCAGAGCATCGGCTGCACCGCTCATTTCCAGACCGACATCGAAGCCCTCCGTCATCTTCAGATCGCGCACCACGTCAGTCAGTTCTTTTTTTGCAACATTCACAGCGACGAGTCCCGGCACAATCTTTTCTGCAAGCTTCAGCCGGGTCTCGTTAATATCAGTCAGGACCACATGCCTGGCACCGGCGAAGCGTGCCACCGCCGCCGCCATAATGCCGATAGGACCGGCACCCGTGATCAGGACGTCTTCAGCAAGCATGTCAAATTTAAGCGCCGTGTGAACAGCATTGCCGAGCGGATCGAAAATCGCAACGAGGTCGTCGTCAATCCCGTCCATGATCGGCACGACATTTTCTCTCGGCAGCGCAAGATACTCGGCAAATGCGCCGGACCGGTTGACACCGACACCGCGCGTGTCTTTGCACAAATGACGCTTGCCGGCACGGCAGTTGCGACAGATGCCGCAGACCAGGTGCCCCTCGCCCGAGACACGTTCGCCGACACGAACGCCTTTGACCATCTCACCGACGGCTTCAACGATGCCGACATATTCGTGGCCGATCGTCAGAGGCGGCTTGATATTCGCCTCGGCCCATTCATCCCAGCGGTAGATGTGGACATCGGTACCGCAGATCGACGTTTTTTTGATGCGAATCAATACATCGGTCGGCCCGATCGAAGGGATCGGCACGCGTTTCAGTGTGAGACCGGGTGCAGACTCGGCCTTCACGAGTGCAAACATAGTGTTTTGCATAAACAGTGGCCTCCTAGGAACACATTTTTCGTCAATTCATTGTAACAAAGAAATCAGGTGATCACGACCACGGCAGCGGCAGCATCGATTGCACCGGCGATTCGGCTGTCCGACGTCAGATAGACGATCTGGCGACGCTTCCCGGTCGCTTCGGCCGCGAGCAGCCGGAGCGTTTGCTTCAGGCGCACCGCATCCAGCTGAACCAGCGTCTCATCCAGAAAAAGCGGCATCTGTTCGGCATCGTCCGAAATCACGGTCGACAAGGCAAGTCGCAGAGCCAGCTCAATCTGGTCCACCGTTGCACCAGAAAATGAGGCTTCCTCGCGCAGCTGTCCGTCCTCGCTTTCAACATGCACGGCAAATGATCGGTCAATAAAGACGGACTTGTACTTTTCGCCCGTCATGGCCGCAAGAAAGTCGGACGCCAGTTCATTCAGCCGGGGCGCCAGACGCGTATCCACATCGGCAATGGCACCGTTCAGCCAGCCTTCCGCCCTGTCCAGCGCCGACACGAGCAGCTGTCCGAGACGGCGTTCTTCCTCCAGGGCAAAAAGCGTGCGAACAATTTCCTCCAGCGGTTCGAGATCACGGCCGATCCAGGCAAAGGCAGCAAAAAGCTCCTGACGTTTCAATGCCAGTGTTTTCAGTTCCTCCCTGAGCTGAGCGGCTCCGGCGACATCGGGCAGACGGCTGGCAGCCCGCTCGAGCCGCAGCTTTGCCTGTTTGTAATCGGCCGGATCGATGCCGTGTGCGACAAGGCGCGATTCGGCGTCGCCGACGGCCTGCCAGAATTCATCATCCGTCTGATCCTGCATCAGTTTGCGGTATTGCTGCGCCCGCGCCATATCGGCCGGCGACATCATCTGCTGTCTGAGGCGGCTGATGGCATAGCCGATGTCCTCTCGCTCGACCTCGCCGCAGTACGGCTCAAGATTGTACAAAAGCCCGGCAGCCGACCGCTTCAGATCGGTATCCGTTTCGCTGACCTGATGCTGGAGCGCATCATGCGCACGCTTTGTCTGCTGGTAGTACCCGGCCACCTGCTGCTGCATATTCATCACCTGCTTCAGCCGTTCCTCGGCTTCAGCCCGTTCCCGCTTCAGAGCGAAAAATGCCGAGCGCTGCTGCAGCGCCAGCTGATGCCGGCGTTTTGTATCAAGAAACAATCCGATGGCACCGCTCAAAAGCGCCGCGACTGCAACCAGCAGAAGGTAAGTAAAGGCGGCGGCGGACTGGCCCAGAATCAAAGCGAGAAAAAAGAGCAGCGTACCGGCACCGAGCAGCACAAAACAGGCATACATCGCCATTTTTGACGGCGCTTTGAGCCGCGTCAGCCGTTTTTTTCGGGATGCGTCCGCTTCTGCTTCAGCAGCCGCGAACTCTTCCGTCAGCATGTCGTAGTCGCGGGCCAGACCGCGGAGCAGTTCGTCCTGTTCCTGCCACTGAATCGCGAGCTGCTCCAATTTTGCTTCCGTCTGCAGCATGGCCTGATAGCGGTCGCTTAAGTCCGACAAGGCGCGGATCGTGATATCCTCACCCTCTTTTGTAATCATGATCCGGTGCGGCGACTGATCGGCGCTGACCGCCTCCGTATCGAGCGCACGCACCGCTTCGCCGCGCTCGATCAGGTCAAGGTCGGCTTCCAGCTCGGCGTGCTGCCGCGTCTCATTCAGCTGCGCCTCGATCGCCTGTATGCGCTGCTCGATCGTGTTCAGAGAACGCGACAGTTCGGCTTTTTCGCCGGCAGCCGCTTTGGCTTCTGTGTACGCCGCGCTGACCTGTTCAAATCGCGCCTCAATATCGGCCAGCCGGCCGCGACGGCCGGTCAGCGCCAGTTTCGCGTCGCGCAGATGCCGCTTGCAGTCGGCCGCTCCGTAGACAGAGCCCGCTTCATCGAACAGACGCGATGTCAGGTCGGACACAGCGTCGACCTGAATCTCGCGCTGACCGGCAAAAAGCGTGTTGATAAATTCGGCTTCGCTCAAGCCGAGCAAAACGATTCCCGGACGGTCCGCATCTTCGAGCGGCATTTCCTCGCCCGTCTGTTCGCGGAAGAGATGACTCTCATCACCGCTTCTCTCCTGTCCGAAACGGCGCTCAAGCCGATAATCGGCACCATGGTGACTGAATCGTATGATGCCGCCCATCTCCTGCTGATTCCAGGGACGGTACTTGCGTCGACGATCTTTTTCCAGTGCCTGATGCCTGCGGCCAAATCCGTAGAACATCGCGCGGACAAACGCCATAATGGTCGATTTGCCCGACTCGTTATCGCCTGTCAGCACGGTCAGTCCCGGCGCGATCTGCACGCGAAAATCGCTGTGCCGGCCAAATCCGAAAATGTGGAGCTCATGGATAATCATGGCTGCGGCTCCGCGAAAAATCGCTCCAGGTCGAGCGGCCCTTCAAATGCTTCAAGTCCCAGCGATACCGCCAGTTCAAACAGTGTGCTGTCATCCATCGCGCGGTCACTTTCGCGCAGAAATGCGCCTCTCAGGCTGTGCTCGGACAACACAATCTTTTCACCGCGCAGCGTGGAACGATCGGTCAGTTCCAGATAGAAAAGAGCGGCCTCAAGTGAGGCAGCCAGCTGTCCGACGGCCGGACGGCGTTCGCCTTGGTCACCAGCCAGACGCACTCGCCAGAGGACATGGTCAAAAGAAACGCCGCGGTCAGCCGCAATGCTGCGAAGCTCTTTCAATATGGACTCTGCGGTGAACATATCGCCTTTCCGGCTCAAAGAGACATCGAGAAAGCTGTAATCCGACATGGGAATAAAAGACAGGTTGAGCGTCCGGTTCTCCGGGCGGTAAGGGTGGGCAAAGGGCAGGCCGACGGTCGAGCTGTCTTTTCGGATCGATACCTCCAGGACGCCTTTGGGACCGGTTTCATCAAATCCGCGTCCGCGCCAGGATCCGGCATACGCGGCCCGCTCATATGGCCAGGCGGGATCGGCTTTCAACCCTTTGTGAATATGACCGAGTGCCGCGTAATCGAGGTGCGGCGTGCTGAGCAGCGATTTGCGAATCGGATTGTAAAGCGACACCTGGCCTTCGGTCACCACATCGCCGTGCAGGCAGAGCAAATTAATCTGACGTTCCGACGGCGCCGGCACCAGTTCATCCCAGAGCGACACCTTTTCGAACTTTCCCGTAAAGGCGGCACCGTACACCATCGTTCTCTTGGCTTTCCAGTCAAACACGGAACGCGACGGTCCGAAACATACCGTATTGTCCGGCCAGCGCGTCTCTGCCCACGGCGAATCCGGCCAGTACGGATCATGATTGCCGGGCGAAATGAACACGAGGATGCCGGCTTTTTCAAGTCGCTGAAGTGCGCTCCGGAGTGCGTTCACCGTGTCGTCACCGGGCCGTTCGTGTTCAAACACGTCACCGGCGAGCAACAGAGCATCGGCGTCCCGCTCAAGACAAAGCGAAACAAGCCGCTCCAAAAGGCGCGGCTCGTCGTTTTGCAGGATTTTTCTTTGGCGGGCAGGCAGCCCGCCAAAGGTATAACCGAGATGAAGGTCAGCGGCATGGATCAGGCGTAGTTCCAGCGGTTGCATGGATTCGCCCCGATCAGGCGTGCTTGGCCTTGATGTAGCGATCCATTGATTCGGCCGCAATCTTGCCTGCACCCATGGCAAGAATGACAGTGGCCGCACCGGTTACGGCATCGCCGCCGGCAAAGACCCCCGGCTTGCTCGTGGCCATTGTTTTCTCGTCGACGATGATGCCGCCCCAGGATTCAACCTCAAGGTCCGGCGTCGTATTCCTGAGCAGCGGGTTCGGTGACTGCCCGATCGCAATGACGACCGTCTGCACCGGCAGATGTTCTTCACTGCCGGGGATCGGCACCGGACGGCGGCGTCCGGATGCGTCCGGTTCGCCCTGTCCCATCTTCTGAATCGTCAAGCCTGTTACCCAGCCTTCTTCGTTGCCTTCGATCGAGACCGGATTGTAAAGATTTTTGAACAGAATGCCTTCTTCTTCAGCGTGGTGGACTTCCTCGATCCGGGCCGGCATGTCCTCCTTCGCGCGGCGATACACAACGGTCACGGTTTTTGCGCCGAGGCGCTTGGCCGAACGCGCGGCATCCATTGCCACGTTGCCGCCGCCGATGACGGCGACGTGCTCGCCGACAAATACGGGTGTATCGACGTGCGGGAACTGATACGCCTTCATCAGATTGACGCGGGTCAAAAATTCGTTGGCAGAGTACACGGCGTTCAGGTTTTCGCCGGGGATGTGCAAAAATGACGGCAGGCCTGCGCCGGAGCCGAGGAACACCGCTTCATAGCCCTGCGAGAGCAGTTCGTCGAGTGAATTGACCCGTCCGACCACCATGTTCGTGCGAATGTCGACGCCGAGGCGCTTCAGATTCGCAATTTCCTTCTGTACCAGTTTCTTCGGCAGACGGAATTCGGGGATGCCGTACATCAGTACGCCGCCCGTCACATGAAGGGCTTCAAACAGTGTCACGTCATAGCCGATTTTTGCCAGATCCGAGGCACAGGTGAGACCGGCCGGTCCGGAACCGACGACGGCGACCCGATGGCCGTTTCGATCAATTGAGTAGACAGGCGGCTCAGCGTGCTCCAGGTGCCAGTCCGCGACGAAGCGTTCCAGTCGGCCGATTCCGACCGGTTCTCCCTTGAAACCGCGCACGCACAGCTCTTCGCACTGTGTCTCCTGCGGACAGACGCGGCCGCAGACAGCCGGCAGGCCATTCGTATCGGTAATGATCTCGTATGCCTTCTCAAAGTCACCGAGATAAACCTGCGTGATAAAGTCCGGGATATTGACATTGACGGGACAGCCGCTGACACAGGGACGGTGCTTGCAGTTGAGACAGCGCGCCGCCTCTTCCATCGCCATGGCCGCCGTATAGCCCTGTTCCACTTCGAGAAAATTCTTCTGGCGTTCGGCCGGGTCCTGCATCGGCATCGGCACTTTTTCTTTCGCCATATTCGGACGCGGCAAATTCTTGTGTTCCGGCTCACCGGTCAGATTGCAGATGGCTTCGTACGATTCTCGCTCGCTGCGGTGATACATCCGGCCGCGGCGCATGGCCTCGTCGAAGTTCACCTGATGCCCGTCGAAATCGGGACCGTCAACGCAGGCGAATTTCGTTTCACCGTCGACCGTGAGGCGGCAGCCGCCGCACATGCCGGTTCCGTCGATCATGATCGTGTTCATCGACACGATGGTCTTGATGCCGTACTTTTTCGTCAGTTCCGACACCACCTTCATCATGATCAGCGGACCGACCGCAATCACCAGGTCATAGGGCACGCCGTCGTCGATCTCCTTTTTCAGAACATCGGACACAAACCCCTTCACCCCGTTCGAACCGTCATCCGTCGTGATGAACAGGCGGTTTGAGCAGGCCTTCATTTCCTCTTCCAGTATGATCAGGTCGCGGTTTCGAAAACCGGCGATGATATCGACATCGGCACCGAGCTCATGAAGCAGTCTGGCCTGCGGCCAGGCGATGGCCGAGCCAAGCCCGCCGCCGATCACGGCGACTTTCTTGCCGGCGTACTCCTCCAGCTCGGACGCTTTGCCGAGCGGGCCGACAAAGTCGGCGATCGTCTCACCCACCTCTTTTTGTGCCAGAAGTCTTGTGCTCTTGCCCACAATCTGTGCAATGATCATGACATTGCCCGTTTCTTTATCGGCACCTGCGATCGTCAGCGGTATCCGCTCCCCGTCCTCATCGATGCGAAAGATGATGAACTGACCGGGCTTTGCCTTGGCTGCAATATGCGGAGCGGCAATCTCCATCATGACGACGCTGTCATTCAGGAAGCGCTTGCTTGCAACCGTAAATACGTTAGTCATATAAGTACTCATGTGGCGATTCTAGCAACGACGCGCCAGAATGTAAACGAGGGGCGGGGCCATTTTTGCTTTTCTGCCATCCGCTGCCATTTTTTCAGCGCACGTTTGCTTCGAGTGTTCTGGAACGCCTGCTGGCCGCACCGATACAGTCGATCAGCGTCCCTTTGAAGCTGCGATTCTCCAGCAGCGCGATCATTTCAATCGCCGTTCCGCCCGGCGAACAAACCTGACTCGCAAGCTGCTCCGGATGGATGCCGCTTTCCTTTACGAGATGAACCGCACTGAGGCACGTCTCGGCGATGATGTCGAGCGCAGCGCGATACGACAGCCCTTCTTTCACGCCGCCGAGCGCCATCCCGTTCAAAAACTGGAATACCGCGGCGATCGCCGATCCCGATATCGCGGTGAAGGCACCAAACAGCCCTTCATCCAAGGGGAATACCGTGCCGAAGGAGCCAATCAGCTTTTCAGCATCGGCGCGAAACGATGCGTCCGACTGCGGCGTGAACGCAATGGCTGTGATCGACCTGCCGATCGAGGCGGCGATGTTCGGCATGATGCGCGCAATCGACGTCGCCTTCAGGTGTGTTCTCAGGGTATCCAGCGTTATGCCGGCCGCCATGGAGATCCATGCTTTTCCGGTTGTTTCGCTCAGGCGGCTGTACAGGGACGGCAGTACCTGGGGTTTTACCGCCAGCACGATTATGTCGGATGTCTCCAGGAGCCGATCGAGCGGCACCGACTTACTCCCCGTCTCTTCTGCGAGCGCATCGGCAAGCGCCTGATCGATGTCGCAATGCTGCAGGAAAAACTCAGATCGCGGTGCCACGCAGCGGACGATGGCCGAACCGATATTGCCGATGCCGATAATGCCTATTTTTTTCATATTTCCTCCTTGACCGGATCGAGAAAGACGATATCCTCCGGGCGGAACAGGACATCTCGCTTTGGTGTACCGAGAATCCGGACCATGTCCGCACTCTGGCGGCCGGCCATTGCCTTGATTTCCTCACTGCTGTAATACGGCACCGCCTTCGCGATCTTATTGATGTACACGACGTCACCGGCTCTGAACACACCTTCAACGCCCACCACGCCAGACGGCAGCAGGCTCTTGTGATTATAAAGCGCTCTGACCGCACCGTCATCAATCTTAATCGTCCCCTTGGCACTTGAGTTCAGAATCCAGCGCGCCCGCTGCGACATGCGCTTTGCCGCATGAATCCAGGTGCCGAGCGTTTCGCCCGCGACAAGCCGCGGCAGAATGTCCTTTTTACCGCCGTTCGCAATGATTGTGGCACAGCCGGCGTTGGCGGCGATCTCTGCCGCCAGGATTTTTGTCTTCATGCCGCCTGTCGAAAACGTGCTCCCCGCCTCGCCGGCACAGGCCAGAATCGCATCGTCGACGTGCTCGATCTCCGAAATGAGCCGGCCGTCCTTTTCTTTTTTCGGGTTCTTCGTATAGAGTCCGTCAATATCCGTGAGGATTATCAGCAGGTCGGCGTCGGTCTTGCTGGCGACAAAAGCACTGAGCTGGTCGTTGTCGCCGAAAGCAGTGCCGATCTCCGCCGTACTGACAACATCATTTTCGTTGAAAACCGGCACGACCCCCAGGTCAAGCAGATTCTCCACCGCGTTTCTGAGATTGACATAGGATCGCCGCTCATTCAAATCCGATCGCGTGATCAGCAGCTGGGCGGGAATCAGATCGAATTTTTTCAACGCCAGCCGGTAGTGACTCATCAGAAGCGGCTGACCGATCGAGGCACACGCCTGTCTCAGGGCAATCTTGCGCACTGCGGATGATCGGCCGAGCAGACGGGCACCGAGCCCGATCGCGCCGGATGACACGAGCAGCACCTGGATATGCTGCTGCCGCAGGGCTGCAATATTTGCCGCCATCCGTTCGATCTGTTCGGCATCGATACCCCGCGCATTGCTGAGTAAATTCGTGCCGATTTTGACGACGACACGCTTAACGTGCGCAAAATCACGGTGCATCACGCATCACCCGACAGGATGGACGATCCGCCCGGCGGCAGCGTCCTGTGCTTGAACAAAGCCTGCCCCGACTCGTACGCCGCAACGACCTGTCCAGATCCTTTCAAAATCCATTTATCCGTGACAAGCCCGTCAAGTCCGACCGGTCCCCGGGCATGAATTTTGCCGGTGCTGATGCCGACTTCGGCACCGAGACCGAAGCGGAACCCGTCGGCAAACCGGGTGCTCGCGTTCCAGAAGACATCGGCCGAATCGACAGCTGCAAGAAACGTTCGAGCCCGCGCTTCGTCCTCCGTGACAATCGCGTCGGTATGTCCCGATCCGCAGCGCCCAATATGCTCGATCGCTTCATCCATTGAAGCGACGATTTTGACTGCCAGTTCATAATCCAGATATTCGGTCGACCAGGCGTCTTCCGAAGCCGGCACACATGCAATAATCTCAGCCGTCGCCGGATCCCCGTGAATCGTCACGCCATAAGGTTTTAATGCCTGTTCGAATCGCGGCAGAAAAGTCTCTGCGACGCCGCGATGAACCAATACTGTTTCAACGGCATTGCATGCGGCCGGGTATTGGCATTTTGAATCGAGCGCCACGTTCACAGCCAGATCGGGCTCGGCAAATTCATCGATGTACATGGCGCAGATACCGTCGGCATGCCCCAGTACGGGAATTCTTGTATGATCCATCACATAGCGGACAAAGGCATTCGACCCGCGCGGAATGAGCAGATCGACCACCGTATCCAGTTCCAGGAGCGTCTTCACGTCTTCCCGCTGCTCAAGATGCACGATCCAGCCGCTTCCTGCCTCGAACGGCTCGAGGGCCCGCCTGACCAGCTCGACCAGCGTGCGGTTTGTGTTGAGGGCTTCATGCCCGCCTTTGAGGACGATGGCGTTGCCGCTTTTCAGCGCCAGCGAGATGATCTGAATCAGGGCATCGGGTCTCGATTCAAAGATCATACCGATGACGCCGATCGGCACAGACACGCGTTCCAGCAGCAAATTGTCATCGAGAAGACGGCGCTCCCTGACGGCTCCGATCGGATCGGGCAGCCGGGCGACTTGTCTGACACCGGCACATACAGCGGCCAGCTTGTGCTCGTCAAGCACGAGGCGTCGGATCAGGGGCTCGGCAACGCGATCAGCGTGAGCCGATTCGATATCCTGTTCGTTCGACGCCCGGATTTCTCCTTGTGAAGTTTCGAGTTTCAAGGCGACAGCCTGGAGCATTCGGTTTCGCTCCTTCTCGCTGGCTCCTGCCAGCAAACGCTGGTGCCGCTTTAAGTCTCCGTAAGCCTGCCTGTACGAGCTCTCTTCCATGTGCTTTTGCCCTCTGATCCTTTTTTTTCACATTACATAGAATAATATCGCATAGCAATAAAAGAATGCACTGAGATTCCTGTCGCACGGCGTTTCAAAAACCGGTGCAAAAATCGCT
>DUPJ01000068.1 GCA_012838355.1 Clostridiaceae bacterium | reverse complement strand
GGTCTCGCCCACGAGGCCGAAAATATCTTTTTCGTCGATCTTCAGGTCGATACCGTCAATGATGACCTGCTCCTGGCCATTGATATCAAAGTTTTTCGAGACATTTTCAAATTCTATCAAGGCGGCGCTCCTCATTCATTCGCTGGACTCTCAGTCTGCCTGTCCGGCGTTACAAAGGGATGCAGCTGATTTTGCTTCAGGATGAGCTGCTATGTCACGCATCCATTTAGCTGCCCGGCCTGACTTATTCAGCCGTCTCCCGTTTTCTTGATGTGACGACCCTGATCAGCAGCACGCAGGAAATGACACAGATGATCGAGAAGAACGCATACGTGGTAAAGCCGGTGCGAATGCCGTACGAGCTGGCGATGGCGGACATGATAAACGGAAAGATAAATGACCCCACGCCGCCTCCCATTGATGAAAAACCGATGGCGACACTCTGGTCGTTCGGAAAAGCCATGCTGATGAAAGTGACGACGACAGGATAAATGAGCGCACAGCCTAAGCCAGCCAGTGCAACCAGGATCGATGCGAGCGTAATCAGGATTGGGCCGCCATTCAAAAAACCGACAATCGTCAGACCCGCAATGGTTGATGTCATGAGCAGCGCGCTTGCGATCAGCAATACGTCGCTTCTGCTGCCTTTGTAGAAAATCGGGATGCCCAGGCGTCCGACCAAAAGGCCGCCCCAGAAGAGAGAAACCATAAAGGAGCCTTGTGCAGGCGCCGCACCGAATACGGAGACAAAATACTCCGCGATCCAGTTGGAAATGCCGAGTTCGACGCCGACGTACAACAGCAGACTGGTGAAGCCCAGCCAATAGGCGGGATGCCTGGCCAACGACGATTTCTCTTTATTTTCAGCGTTATTTATCCCATCCTTGAGCAAGTCGAAGGGAAGAAGCGGCATGGCGAAGGCGCTTAAGGCAAAGATGACGCCGATGCCCCGATAGACGATGGCCCACGGCAGGGCGGCACGCATGAGGAGACCGACGATGAGGGGGCCGGCAACGGCCCCGATTGAAAAGGCGCCGTGGATTAAATTCATGGCGCGTCCTGAACCAGGCTTTTCCATGCGAACCGTCGCGTAGTTGACGGTCAGCTCCAGAAAACCCTGGCCGATGCCGATCGCCAGGTTCAGCAGCAAGTTAACGGGCAGGGACGAGGTTCTCGCAAAGAACATCAGTCCGGTGACGAGCACGGCAAGCCCGACGAGAATTGTCGCTCGCGTTCCGATGCGCTTCAGCAGCAAGCCTGCAAGAAAGTTTGCGGAGAAGTAACCGACAGCACTGGCGGCTATCACGACACCGGCTCCGGCATACGACCATCCGAAGTCTTCCAGAATACGAGGCAGCGTCGCGCCGATTATCGTCATCGACATGCCAAAGACGATGAAGAGCGCAAATAATGCCGTATAAAGACGGCGGAACGGTTTTTCTACTATCGACATATTGACCTGATTATATCGTTAGCATTGATATATGCAATCAAATACGTAAAAGGCCACCGGCATTTGCATTGAAAGCCGGCTCAGCCAATAGCCTGATGCAGCAAAATGCAGTCAGGCCGTCAAGGCCGGATCAGCAGCTAAAGCTTGTTCTAAGATACTGTCGGAGGCTGTCGCTTCTTTAAACTATCTCTTCTTAAACGACTTAAACGACCTCAAACGCCGCCGGTGAATCGTCCGCGTACGGTCCTTTTTGCAGCAGCTGACGGATCGCATCGACAGCATGAATCTCGAGATCCTTATGCTCACGCCCGTACTTTTCCTTTGGCACACCCTGCTTCGTGACGTAGGCGACACGGTACGCTGCCGCTTTCTCAAGCGGCTCGTTGCCGATGAAAACCTGCTGCAGTCTCAGTGTGTTCGGGTTCTCCACTTTAATATAAGCCTTCAGCCCCATTGCGCGTTTGACATAGCCGCCCATCTGTTCGTATGGATCGCCTGAAAAAGTATGGTGCAAATTTTCTTCCAGCATGTCCCATATTTCCTGGCCGCTCAGCACGGCCGTACTGACCGGCGGGTTGACCGGAATGATTCGATGCAAGTCCTCCAGTGTCAGCTGGCCGGGCTGAATCGGTACACCGTAACGCCAGCCGTTAGAGAAGGCAACGTCTGCGCCGGTGACACTGAGCAGACTTTTCAAAATGAGATTGTCCATCGGGGCATTCAGGGACGTCGCGCGGTGCAGCAGGTCTTTTGTTTCACCGACCGTCTCGGCCAGCATCGCACGATTTGCCGACAGGGCGTCCTCGACGAGCTTTTTCATGTCAGCATCTTCAGGGATATCCTCGGCTGCGAAAATCAGCTCATGTGCGACTTCACGGATCTTGTCGTCAAACGTGACGTCGAGTCTGCCCAGAAAGGATCCGTGCGAACCTGACTGTATCACGTATGTGTCATTGACCTTGACAGGCACCTCGATCCGGTTATGCGTATGTCCGCTGATGCAGACATCGACACCGGCAACTTCATGCAGCATTTTTATGTCCTGCGGAAATCCGTTGTGCGATAAGAGAATGACCAGATCGGCCCCTTGCTGCCTGACTTCATCAATATAGCCGGGCAGCTCCTCATTGCCGAAGGTGAAATAGACGCCTTCACTGAACGCGGGCGGCATCGTTTTGTCGATGATCGATGACGCAATGCCGATAATGCCAACCTTAAAGTCGCCGTATTCCTTCAGAAGATACGGCTTAAAGTACAACTCATCGGTCTGTTTGTTGTAGCAGTTGATCGCAAGAATCGGATGCTCCAGTTTTTCTTCGATCGTTTTCAGATGCGCCGGCGTGTACGCGGCGTCCCAGTGAAACGTCATGGCATCGAATCCCATGTGCCGGATCACGGGCACCATGTGCATCCCCTTTGAAGCAACCGCATCATACGTGCCGTGGAACGTATCGCCGTTGTCCAGCAAAAGAACGTTTTGCCTTTCTTTTCGGATGTCGTTCACAAGGCTTTTCAGCCGGGCGTAGCCGCCGGCCTTGACGACTTCAATCCCGTCCGGCGTGTACATGTGTTCCTGGTGCAGCTCAAGATAGCTGTGAGTGTCGTTTATTTGCAGAATGGTCAGGTTTTTCATATAGTCCTCTTCTCACCGGTTTGCCCGGCAGGATTCATCTTCATACGCTGATGACAAGTCTGGTCGAAATGGCAGAGCGATGCCGTCACCTGTGCCTTGTGCGCGTAACATAAGCGTCGCTGCGGATCGGTGCTCATGAAGTCAGATTTCCTTATATGCGACGGATGCCGATTCACCCTTTCCAGCGGCCAAGGATCTGACATAAAGTCGGAATTGCTTATAATAGACGTCAGGTGAGGCGGTTTGTGCCGCCGCATCTGATAAAAGAATCACGGCGGTTATGTTAGCCGCTTGTTGAACACAGGGAGGAACACATGAAAATTGCCTGGATTGGCACCGGAGTTATGGGTAAGTCGATGGCCGCGCATCTTGTCAGGGCGGGACACGACGTGACGCTGTACAATCGCACTCACAAAAAAGCGGTTGACGCTGCATCGGAAATTGGTGCGACGAGCGCACCGGACCTCGCTGATGCTGTGAAGGATGCTGAAGCTGTTTTTACCATAGTCGGCTATCCGGCGGACGTCGAAGCGGTGATGCTCGGCAAAGACGGTGTTTTCGCACACGCGAAAAAGGGCTGTCTCATCATCGATATGACGACGTCCTTGCCTTCGCTGGCTGTGCGCCTTTATGACGAAGCAAAAAATAAGGGATTTCACATGCTCGATGCACCTGTTTCAGGCGGCGATGCGGGCGCGAGAAACGGCACGCTTTCGATTATGGTCGGAGGCGATCTTTCTGATTTTGAGAAGGCTATGCCGCTCTTCGAACTGCTCGGCAAAAATGTCGTTTATATGGGCGGCGCAGGCAGCGGCCAGCATACAAAAGCGGCCAACCAGATTGCTGTGGCCGGCGCCACGGCGGCGATGACCGAAGCGATCCATTACAGCCGCAAGGTGGGACTCGATCCGGAGCAGATGCTGAAAGCGATCGGCGCGGGAGCGGCCGGCAGCTGGCAGCTGGCGAACATGGCTCCGCGTGTCCTGAAAGAAGATTTTGCCCCTGGGTTTTTCGTCAAGCACTTTATCAAGGATATGAAGATCATCGTACAGGAAATGAGCGAAAGAGACGTCGATCTTGCGATGCTGAATCAGGTGCTTGCCATGTATGAGCAGTTTGCCGGCCAAGGCCACGAAGATGCCGGCACACAGGCGCTGATCCGACTGTATGAGGGGTAAGTACGGCCGCTAACGCGGCCAGGATCAGGTCGGAGTCAGATATCCTGAACTCAGATACTGCATTGCGAGGAGACACAACATGGAAATTCGCTATATCTATCACAGCGCATACGAGATTCTTACCGAAAAATACCAGCTTGTCTTCGACTACTACAAAGGCAAGCTGGATCTTTGCACCGATCGAAAAAAGATATTCTTTGTCAGTCACTCCCATCATGATCACTACGCGCCGTCCGTACACCAAATGGCGGATGTCGTCGTCTTGTGGGACGGCATTATGCACCGTGATGAAAAAACGGTCGCGCTCGGTGTCGGTGAGGAAGCCGTGCTTGACGATCTTGTTATTCGAACGAGCGGCTCGACTGACGAAGGGTTGTCGTTTGACATTGAACTGGATGGCAGAAGGCTCATTTTCGCCGGCGATCTGAACGACTGGAACTGGCCTGACGACACGCCGGAAGAGGAACGTGAGATGCATGAGGCCTTTCTGCAGCACCTGGCGAGATTCAAGCCGGAACCGGATGTGCTTTTCTTTCCGATTGATTATCGCATTGAAGACAACTATGACAAAGGTGTCAATGAAGCAGTTCGGCAGCTGAGACCTCAGTACCTGTTTCCAATGCACTTCACGGCTCATCCGGAAATTCTGCCCGTATTCAGGGAAAAGATTGCCGGCAAAGTCCGCTTTGTCATGCCGGAAGAGTCGCCGTTTACGCTGGTGTAGACGGTTTGCCGACCGGATCAGAATAACTTAATGAGGGTGATTCGGCGTTTTGATATGGCTCACGGAACCGCAGATCATGTTAACTGACAAATTCAGTCGATATTTGATTTGGGTTTTCATCACGTATGTGAATCTGGCGGCAGAATCTGAAACGCCAGCCGCCCGACCTGCACTGTTCCGGTCAAAACGTCTCGTTTTGGCCGGTGACTGACCTCGATGACGGTTGAGCCGGCCGTACGTTCACGTACGATCGATTCGATGTACCGGGCGAGTGCGGGATCAAGGCTGCGATACGGTTCATCGAGAATAAACAGGGAACTTGTGAAGACGAGTGCGCGTGCCAGTGCAACCCGGCGTCTTTCGCCGCCGCTCAGCTGTGCGGCAAGTTGACGGGTATCTGTACGCTAATTATGTGCCTGCCGTGGCAACCGGACCGGATCTGGCAGCGGAGGCATCTCGAGAAGCGATGTTTGACGAGTTTGTGCTGGGGTTCGAAACGTCAGGTTATGAAGCCGGCGAACGCAGACTAATTGAGCTTGGCGAATTCCACGCGTTGTTGTTTGACGTGATCGTCACGCAGGACAAAATCGAACACGAGTTCGACTGTATCGTCCTCTTGGATTCAATAACCGGAGACTTGTACAGTTTCATGTTTCTGCGCCTTGACAGTGAATCAGACCCGGAACATGAATTGTTGTTAGAGCAATTGGAAGCAAGGACGATCGGTGAGAATGCGGATATTCATGAACTGGAAGAACCGGAGAACGTAACAACCAGCATGCAAAACGCCAGATCACAAGCTCAATCGTACATCGGCTTCATGCCGTTTTCACGACTCGGCTTGGTCAAGCAGCTTGAATACGAGGGGTTTGCGAACGCCGACGCACTGTATGCCGTTGACCGGATTGGCGCCGACTGGAAAGAGCAAGCCGTCAAAAAAGCCAAGGATTACTTAGGCATTATGGCTTTTTCATACAGCGGACTGTACGAACAACTCATTTACGAGCAGTTCACGGACGAAGAAGCCGCCTATGGCGTTGACAACAGCGATGCCGACTGGAAAGAGCAAGCCGTCAGGAAAGCCAGGGAATATCTTGACATCATGGCCTTTTCTTACAGCGGACTGATCCAACAGCTTCAGTACGAAGGCTTTACCGCTGAAGAAGCTGGATTCGGTGCTGATAACTGCGGTGCAAACTGGTAGTTGGCACATTAAAAACCGTCGGGGTGAAAACCGGTCATTAGTCGGCAGTGGCAACGATGCCCCTGCCGACATCTTTCGGATTTACTTTCCGTCAAGACCTCTTGCCTAGCGTGAATAGAATTCGACGACGAGCTGCTCGTTAAGTTCGTGATTCAGTTCATTTCGTTCGGGATAGCGCTCGTAGACGCCTTTCCTTGCAGGCTCATCAACCGTTATGTGATTGAGTGTCGCGGGCGATGTCTTCAGCGCATCCGTCACAACGGCCAGGCGCTTTGAGCGATCCCGCATTTCAATCGTCTGACCCGGTTTGACCCGGTAGGAGGGAATGTCCACCGGACTGCCGTCAACCAGCACGTGCCCGTGATTGACGAGCTGACGCGCCGCGCGTCTCGTGGGGCCAAAGTTCATTCGATAGACCAGGTTGTCGAGGCGTGATTCCAGAAGAATCAGTGCATTCGTGCCGGCGACGCCTTTTTGCTTTTTTGCTTCGTCAAATATGCGGCGCAGCTGACGTTCGCCAAGACCGTACATGAAGCGGATGCGCTGCTTTTCGCGCAGCTGCAGCGCGTATTCGGTCATTTTCTTTCGCTGATCCCTGCCGTGCTCGCCCGGTGCGTAGGGACGTTTCTTCAGTTCCTTTCCCGTTTCAAGCAGCGAGAAGCCCAGCCGGCGTGATTTCTTCCAAAGCGGACCTGTGTATCTTGCGATGTTCTTGTTCTCCTTGCAATGTATTCGCTGAGCCGAATTCTGCTTCAGCCGTTTGATGTTAGAGAACCTTAACTTTTGTGGCAGGACGGGTCCGTTTTTTATGTTACAAAGCCGACTTTTCGGCGGCCGATGGCGACGTCGGGTAGAGATATTCATGCGTGTTGCCGTGGAGACGAAAGGAAAAGCCGATGACATCGCCTGTTTTGCCCGTCACTGGCGCCGTGCCGGTCATATCACATTCGCGGCAGCCGAATCTTGCGGCAGCATCACGCAGGATGGCGGAGCGGGCATCCTTTTTGTAGGTCGGATCGAACGCTCTCAGCTCATCAAGCGTATCGAATTCAAAAATGGTGTCGTCCGGGTAGGCTTTTGCCTTCATTTTGAGTTCGGTGAGATGGCGCCTGTAAATGTCCTCCCAAAGCAAATGGCGATAGGCATCGTCATGGTAGTTTGCGAGCAGGATGCGCCGAAATGCATCGGCGAATGCCTGATCGAAGAAGACGTGGCCAAGCATATACCACGAATCGCGTCCGCCGATTTCGACATTGGTAATAATGCCCTGTTCATTCGTGCTGACGCACCACTCGTTCGTCTCGCCGTCCGCATATAAAACGGCGTAGAAGGCATGGTCGACTGCAGGCTCAAACGGATTGACCGCAAAATAATTGTCGGCAGAGCAGACATATGCGTTTTGCAGGTACGCACGGGCGGCGCAGAGGCTTCCGTTGTTGTTGCGCGTGCCGTACTCATCGTTATGGACCAGCGTGACGCCGTATTTATCTCTGAGATACTGAAACATCCCGGCCTTGTATCCGGTTACGACGACAATACGGGGGATGCCGGCGCTTATCAGCTGCCTGATCTGACGCTCAATCAGGATGTCGCCCCTCACTTCCAGCAGGGCTTTCGGCCGCTCGTAGGAGAGCGGTGCGAGCCGCGATGAGGTGCCGGCCGCCATGATGACGGCATGTTCGACTTTCATAGAGAAAAGCCCTCCCTTGTTCTTGTCCATTGTAGAGTACGTTTTCAGAAAAAATGGTACCATTGTCAGGAAAATATGACCTGCTGGTCAGAAACCGGCTAAGGCATATCGAAGGAGAACGCAGCTTGGAAGATCGGACAATCTTGAACAGGTGCTTGCCCCACATAAAGAAGGCGACCTCTCTTGCTGCAGAAATCCTATCCTTTTATCCCATGAAAGCCGGCATGACAAACGACTCCTACGTTTTTGAGTGCCGTGAAGGGACCTTCATCATCCGCATCCCCGGCAAGGGGAGTGAAGCGCTGATCAACCGCCGTCAGGAATTTCAGGTGTACGAGCTTCTGAAAGGCAGGGGCATTGCCGACGACGTTGTCTACTTTGATCCTGAATCGGGCATAAAAATCACGCGCTTCATCGCCGGAGCGAGAGTCTGCAATCCGCAATCCGAAACGGATATTGCGGCTTGCATGCGGCTGCTCAAATCTTTTCACGATCTGAGACTTGAGGTCACGCACGTGTTCGATCCGTGGGAGCGCCTCCTCTACTATGAGTCGCTCTGGGGAGGCGTGCCGTCTCAGTATGCCGATTATCCGGAACGCAAGGCGGACATTCGGCGCCTCCATCTCTGGACGCTGGAGCAGCCGCGCGACATCGTTTTGAGTCACATCGATTCGGTCGCGGACAATTTCCTCTTTACGCCCGAGGGCAGGATCCACCTGATTGACTGGGAATACGCCGCAATGCAGGACCGCGATATCGATGTCGCCATGTTCGCCGTTTACTCGCTGCTTGGCCACGCTGAGATTGACCGGCTGATCGACATCTACCAGGACGGCAGAGACGATCGTCTGCAGAGGCGAAAGATTTACGCCTACATCGCCATCATGGGGCTCGTGTGGAGCAACTGGTGCGAGTTCAAGCTGAAAAGCGGTCAAGATTTCGGTGCTTATGCAACCGGTCAATATAGGTTCGCCAGAGATTACGCTGTGCGCTTCAGCGAGTTCACTGTGCAGGGGCGGCGCTGATGAGTACAGGACTTTTATCCGGCATCCTCTGGGGACTTGATACGGTTATTCTCGGCCTCGCCCTGATCTCGATCGGGGAACTGCCGATTCAGTCGGCGGCCGTCCTGGCACCCTTCATCAGCACATTTTTGCATGATTTTGCCTCCTCGCTCTGGATGCTCCTTTACTCTGCCGTCCGCGGCCAGCTGGGCAAGCTGGTGGCGGCGGTCCGAACGAGAAACGGCAAAGTGATCATGCTTGGGGCGATCCTCGGAGGGCCGCTCGGCATGACGGGATATGTGCTGGCGATCAGCTATATCGGCCCGGGATACACGGCGGTGATCTCGTCGATCTATCCCGCGGTGGGAGCGCTGCTCGCATCGGTCTTCCTGCGCGAAACATTCAGGCCGAGACAGTGGGCCGGCCTTCTTCTCGCCATCGGCGCGATTATCGCGCTCGGCTATTCCGCCCAGAATCAGGTGAATAATTTTATTCTCGGTCTCGCCCTGGCCATGCTGAGCGTTTTCGGCTGGGCCGGCGAAGGTGTTGTCTGTGCCTACGGGATGCGTGACGAGGATGTCGGAGATGAACAGGCGATCATCATCAGGCAGGCCACGTCCGCCCTGATCTTTGCCGCCCTCATTCTGCCGCTTGCGGGTGCGTGGAAGCATGCCGTTCAGGTCGCGGTCGATTTCTCCGCCTTCAGATTTATCTTGCTCGCCGGGCTCGCCGGCGGCTTTTCCTACCTTTTTTACTATCGCTCAATCCACAAAATCGGCGTCGGCAAGAGCATGGCACTGAACATCACGTACAGCGCATGGGCCGTTCTCTTCGATCTCTTG
This sequence comes from Clostridiaceae bacterium, assembly GCA_012838355.1. GTDB lineage: Bacteria > Bacillota > Clostridia > Saccharofermentanales > DTU023 > DUPJ01. The sequence continues at coordinate 5,046 of DUPJ01000068.1, read as the reverse complement.
ATTCTGGGGAATAAGCCAAGTATCCAGAGCCTCTTTTTCTGCAGCCTCGTCATCCTGGGCGCCGTCATCGCCGCCTATGAAAAAGACGCGGAGCAAACGGCGTAGTCATGCGGGCAATCAATCTCATCTTCGGTGTCCCGTTAGGGTACATCATGAATCTCTGCTACCAGTGGCTCGGCAATTACGGGCTGGCGATCATTCTCTTCACGGCTGTCACCAAAGTGATCATGCTGCCCTTATCCCTGATGTCGCAGAAGAACTCGATTGTGATGGTCAAAATTCGCCCGCTCCTCATGGACATCAATCGGCGCTTTGCCGGTCGCGGTGCAGAAATCGCGGAACAGCAGAAGATGCTCTACAAAAGGGAGCGCTACAGCCCGCTGAAGGGGATGCTGCCGCTCCTCGTGCAGATCCCGATCATTCTCGGCCTGATCAATGTCATCTATAATCCGCTCCAGCACCTCCTCCAGCTCGATTATCATGCGATTTCAGCGCTTCTTGAAAGAACGGCGGAGCTGCTGCAGACGTCTGTTGCCGATCTTGGCACCGGCGCTGAACTGCGGGTTCTGGAGGCCGTTCAGGCAAACGCGGCTCCATTCGCCGGCATGACCGGCGTCGATCGGATTGCCGCGATGGACCTCCATTTCCTAGGTTTCAATCTGGCACACATCCCGTCACTGACCGGGATCACGGTGATCTTTCCGATTTTGTCCGGACTGAGTGCCCTTGCCCTTTCCATGTACCAGAACAGGTACAATGTGCTGCAGCGTGCCCAGAGCGCTCTCAGCCGCTGGGGCATGACCGTGTTCCTTGTCCTGTTCTCCGTCTTCTTTGCGGCGATCCTGCCCTGCGGTGTCGGACTGTACTGGATCACCGGCAATCTGCTCTCCATCCCGGTACTGTGGCTTTGCAACAAAATTTACGATCCGGGGCAATACAGAAAACAGCTGGCGGCTGATCTGGAACCAAAGCCGAGCCGGGAGGAAAAAAAGGAACAGCGCACACTGAAGAAAGAGATGCGCGCGAGGCAGAAAGCGGACAAGAAGCGGTTTGCCTCGGAGAAGGACAAGCAGATCGTGTTCTACTCGGAAAGCAGCGGCTTTTACAAGTACTTCGCGGGTTTTATCGATCACATTCTGGCCAACAGCGATTGCGTGATCCATTACGTCACAAGCGATCTGAACGACCAGGTCTTTGCTCTGGATAATCCCCGCATCGAGACGTACTTTATCGGCCCGATCGCGCTCATCCGCTTCATGATGCTGATGGACGCAGACATCGTCGCAATGACGATGCCGGATCTTGACAAATACCATATCAAGCGGTCTCTCGTCAGAAAAGACATCGAATACATTTATCTTGATCACGGCATGACGAGTTTCCACCTGATGCTTCAGGAAGGTGCGCTCGATCACTTCGACACGATCTTCTGCTACGGGCCGAACCACGTCGCAGAGGTCAGGGAGACGGAGCGCGTTTATGATCTGCCGCCGAAAACACTCGTAAAGACCGGTTTCCCGCTGCTCGATTCGATGCTGAAAGGTGCCGAGGCGATTGCCGACGCAAAAAATGATCCGAAAACCATCCTGATCGCCCCGTCCTGGCAGCAGGACAATATCCTGGAGTATTGTCTGGAGGAAACACTGAGGCCGCTCATCGGGGCGGGCTACCGCGTCGTGCTGCGCCCGCACCCCGAATTCGTCAAACGATTCCCGGAAAAAATGAGGGCGATTATCGAGCGGTACGAAAAGGAAACGGGCGAGCGCTTTCTAATCCAGACTTCGTTTGCCTCGAATGAGACGGTGTATTCCGCCGATCTTGTGATTACGGACTGGTCATCCATCGCAAACGAGTTTTCCTATGCGACGAAGAAGCCGTCGCTGTTCATCAACACGCCGATGAAAATTGTCAATCCGCATTACGAGCGCATCCCCCTGGTTCCGCTCGACATTTCTCTGCGCAATGAAATCGGCGTGTCGGTCGATGTGGATCGTCTGGATACGCTGCCTGAGGCGGTCCAAGCACTCTTTGCGAAAAAGGACTGGTACCGGGCACACATCGAAACAGTCGTCAGGCAAAACATCTATGACGTCGGAGACGGAGCCAGAGGCGGCGGCGATTACATCATCGAAGCGCTGCGAAGAAAGCGGGAAAAGGCCAGCTCAGATGCGGCAACGGAGGTGCCTGCCGCAGGAGAAGCTGGATTTCTCGCTGAGCTGGAGTCGCGAGCCAGACGGTTGTCCGCAATTTCAAAGACAGATGCCGCCGCCATCGAGCTCGATCTCGCCGAACCGCTCAGCAATGGGGCGGGCGAGACGAAGCCGAAAGGCCAGTGGCTGATCGAAACGCTGGACAGCATTAAAGATGCGGAGCGGCACGATGAAACGTAATGCCATGATCCCGATTGCCGTCGTCCTGCTGACCTTTTTTGTATTTTCCGAACCGATTTCTGCTTATATCGATCCGGCGACGACGACGTACGTGATCCAGATTGTGTCGGCGCTCATCATAACGCTGGGCGTCACGATCGGTGTATTCTTTACGCGCCTGCGCATGTCGCTTATCAACGGGTATGTCCGCATCTCGGCATTCCTGGTCCGGCTTATCTCCCGAAAAAAGAGAGGGGAGGATGCGCGCGATCAGTTATTTAAGGCAGAACAAGAAAAGGCAAGTGCCGATGCAAAAGTCATCGCCCGCCCGTTCAAAAAACGGCTGCAGATCGCCCTGCCTGTTGCAGCGTCCGCTGCCTTTACGTTTTTGCTGTTCGGTCCTTACGAACTGTACATGCTGAACACTGACTCGTTCCCGTTCCCGTTCGGCCAGATTGCCTGGCTGCTGCTGCTATTCACCGTGCTTGTCACGGCCGCCGTAACCGGCATCCTGCTCCTTTTGCCGGGCCGCGCATTCGAATCACCGGTGAGCGTTCTGTTCGGTATCCTGCTGGCAGGATATGTGCAGGGCAATTTTTTGAACCGTTCGCTCGGCCAGCTGACCGGCGATGAGATCGTCTGGGATACGCGCGGCGGCGAGTTCTTGCTGAACACCCTGATCTGGGCCTTTCTGATCGCGCTCCCGTTTCTCATCCGGCGTTTCAGCCTGAAGGCGTGGGCATCTATCCTGAAAGGTGTTTCCGCTCTCCTGATTCTTGTCCAGCTCGTGTCGATGGTCGCCCTCTATGAACCGTCCCCGCCGGCTGAGCAGGAAATGGTGCTGACAACAAGCGGCATGTATGAGCTTGCTTCTGAAAACAATATTGTCGTCATCGTTCTCGATCGTCTCGACAACCGCTACATCGAGAGTGTGCTGAAGAAAGAACCGGCGTTCTTCGACCGCCTCGACGGGTTTACCCGTTTCACCAACAATGTGTCGCTCTACAGTCAGACGTTCCCGTCCGTGGTGAATATGTTTACCGGCCGCATGTATGACTACGGCGAGTCAAAAAAACAGTTTATGAAGGATGCCTGGACAACGTCGGATTTTATTCCCGGATTGCGTGAAGACGGTTTTGGCACCAGCTTTTATATGGAGAAAGGGTACACATTCGCCAACGGGGAGGATCTCGCGGAGGTGGCGGATAATCTCATGCCGGGCGAAATGCGCGCCAGACCGTTTGAAGCCATCGGCCAGTTTTTGCGTCTGTCGGCGCTTCGCTCAGGCCCCATGGGGGCGAAGCCGTTTTTGTGGACGACAACGGAAACGTTCAGTCAGCTTGTAAAAACGGATGCAGCGATCCCGCCGTACGTGACGGATGACATCCGCTACTATAACCAGCTGAAGAGGCAGAAACTTTCCACTGCAGACCGGGCGAAACAATTCAGTTACCTGCATCTGCGCGGCCCGCATGCACCGTACGTAATGAACGAGAAGGCCGAAAAAGTATCGAAGGACAAGACGAACAGCACCATTCAGACTGAGGGAAGTTTCCACATCTTATACGAGTATCTCGATCAGCTGAAGGCACTGGGCCTGTATAAGGACAGCACCATCGTCATCACCGGCGACCACGGGTCCAGAAAGGATGACCGCGAACCGCTCGACCGCGCCATCGTAACGGGGCTGTTCGTCAAGCCGGCCGGCAGCGAGGGGCTGCCGCTCGCCATAAACCGCGCACCGGTGTCCTCGGATAATCTGAGACCGTTTGTCTACGAGGCCGCAGGACTGCCGCATGAGGCGCTCGGACTGACGTACTTTGAAGTGCCGGAGAATTCGCGGGGGACACGCTATCTCTACCATTACCTGATTGCCTCGGAGGGAAGGTCGGAACGTCTTCTGACATATGAGATAAAAGGTGATGCCAATATTTTTGCGAACTGGACGCTGACTGAGACCGAAACGCTGGACTGATATGCAGGAAATAGAAACGCGCACGGTGAAACAGGCTGCGGGAAATGGGCGTTCAGGCGCATCTCCCGGTACAATGAGTGCAACTCAATTCTGGAGGCTTCCATGTTCCATGCCGACATAGCCGATGTGCCTGTCATCAGACGTCTTGCCGCAGCCGAACCGTGCGCCTGGATCAATCCAAAACGCACGGATGCCGAAACGGCACTGGAGATGCTGTCGGTCAGCAGGGCGGATGTCCGGGATGCGAGTGCGCGGCTCAGTCGTTTTGCACCGTACATCGTGAAGCGCTTTCCCGAAACCAGGATGACGGGCGGTCTTATTGAGTCACCGCTGCAGGAGATTCCTCACCTGAAAGAGGCGCTCGGCATCAGCGGCAGACTATTTGCCAAGCTCGACTCCGAGCTCCCGATTGCCGGATCGATCAAGGCGCGAGGCGGCATTTATGAGGTGCTCAAATACGCGGAAATGCTCGCGTTAAAAAACGGGCTGCTGGAGGAAGACGACGATTATGCCATTCTCGATTCCGAGAAAGCCCGTGTATTTTTCTCCAACTACACCGTTCAGGTTGGTTCCACCGGAAATCTCGGGCTGTCGATCGGGATCATGAGCGCGAGTCTCGGATTTTTTGTTACCGTCCATATGAGTGCCGATGCGAGACAGTGGAAGAAGGATCTGCTGCGAGAGAAGGGGGTCGATGTCGTC
>DUPJ01000067.1 GCA_012838355.1 Clostridiaceae bacterium | reverse complement strand
GGCGTCGAGACAGACCTCTCGAATCTGACACACGGTGAACTGCTGAACGTCTGCTTCGAAGAAAAGTGCGAAGCAGATCTTATCCAGCCGACATTCATCTACGGCTACCCGATCGAAAATTCGCCGCTGGCCAAGCAATTCAGCGACAATCCCGCGATCACGGAACGGCTTGAACTGTTCATCGACGGCAGGGAATACGGCAACGCGTACAGCGAACTGAACGATCCGGAGGAGCAAAAGCGCCGGTTCGAAGATCAGCAGCGTCGCCGCGAAGCAGGCGATGCCGAAGCCAACATGCCGGACGACGACTTCATCGAAGCGCTTGAATACGGCTTGCCGCCGACCGGCGGATTCGGCATCGGCGTCGATCGCCTGGTCATGCTTCTGACCGATCAGGCGTCGATCCGGGACGTCATATTGTTCCCGACGATGAAGCCGCTGACCCGGCAGGAGCAGGACGCAGCCGATACAGTCGAAGCAGACGCCGGTTTCTGAAGCCCGCTGCGGGCGCACGCCGATTCGAAAACGCAGGATGGAGCGGGTGGCACAGGCCGTCCGCTTTTTTCATTGCCGCAACGACGACCAGCACTGGACAGGCTGACAGAACAGGTCTTCATTTTCTTAACCTCGATTTTACATGTCGCTAATCGGGCTAACATCTCGTTTGCCTACTCTGAGATCGGGCTCAGGCCACGAAGCGTAAAAAACCCGCTATCCGAAGACGGGAAATACGGAGGAAACGATGTCCAGACAAATGAACAAAACACTAAGCATGCTGCTGGCGGCCGTGATGGCCGTCATGGCGATTTTTGCTGCGGCGCCGGCACAGGCAGACGCGGCAGCGGGCGAGATTCACGTCTACACGCGAGACAGCTCGTCCGGTACACGAGAAGCGTTTGAGGACAAGGGCGGCTTTGCCGGTGAACTGACCGATCTGGCCGTGGAAGTGTCGTCGAACGGCGATATGGCGGTGAAGGTGGGACAGGATCCGCAGGCGATCGGCTACGTCTCGCTGACGACCGACTTTGCGGCCAGCAATCTGAAGCCGCTCGCCTACGAGGGCGTGGAGGCGACCGAAGCGAACACGGTGAGCGGCGACTATGCGCTGGCCCGCCCGTTCTCCTACGTGACGCGCGCAGCCGGCGACTTTGACAGTGTCGAAAAAGAACAGCTGGTGGCGGCCTTTGTGGCCTACATCACCGAATCGGAGGAAGGGCTCGGTGCCGTGGAAGCGGCCGGCGGGATCGTGGATTACGACGAGGCCCGGCCGTGGGAAGAGCTCCGCGAGGATCACCCGATCGTGGATCAGGACAACAGCGGCCTGGAACTTCTGACCGGCGGATCGACGTCAGTCGTGAAGACGCTTGAAGCGGCGCTGCAGGCATTTCAGCCGGAAAGCGGTTACTTCAGCTATAAGGTGGACAACACGGGGTCGAGCGCGGGCTACAAGCGGACACTCGGGGACGAGAAGGATTCGGCGACCCGTGCTGACATCGGGTTTGCCTCACGCGAGTTTCATCCGTCCGATGAGGACACCTCCGGTGCCCTTCTTTCCGGCGTGTACTGCCTCGATGCGGTGGTCGCCGTCGTCGAAGCCGGCAAT
>DUPJ01000066.1 GCA_012838355.1 Clostridiaceae bacterium | reverse complement strand
CCTGGCAGCGCGAAAAGGGACGCGCCGTGGTCAGCGTGGTGCACGATCTCTCCCTGGCGCTGAAATACGGCACGCATGCGCTGCTTCTGGACGAGGGCAAAGTGGCTGCCGGCGGACCGATCAAAGAGGTTCTGACGGACGAACACCTGAACCGGGTGTACGGCTTGCCTGTGCGGCCATTTATGACCGATATGCTGGGACAATGGAAAGCCTGACCGCAAATTGCCTATAATGGATCGACACGATCACGTATCCGCGTGCATGTCAGGTGAGGTTTTATGAAGACAATAGAGTACCTTTATTCCGATGTCGGCGTCCTGTACGGCGATCAGGGGCATTTCCTTTTTTTTGACCAGCTTTTTGCTGGACACAAAATCGTTCGGACCGGTCTTGCCGATGAACCGGCGTTCGTGCGCGGGTCAGTTGATCTGCTCTACCTCGGCGGCATGACGGAACGGCATCAAAGGGACGTTATCACGCGGCTGATGCCATTTCGGGATGTGCTCTCGGCTCGCATCGAAGCCGGCATGCATGTCCTCCTGACCTGCAATGCCATGGATATTGTCGGACACCGGATCGTCTTTCCCGACGGTATTGTCGCGGGGCTGGGACTCTTTGATTTTTCAGTTGACTGGACGCCCTGGCCGCGGATCAACCAGTTTGTCTACGGCATGTGGCAGGATATCGCCCTGACCGGCCATAAATCGCAGTTCACGAAGACGACGTTCGGTCCTGGCATGGAAGGGCGTCATTTCTTTTCGGCGGACCGGGGCATGGGGGCAAACCCGGCTGACAGCCGCGAAGGCATCCAGTACAAGCATGTGTACGCCACGCAGTGCATGGGGCCTTTCTTCGTGATCAATCCTCCCCTTATGAAACACATCCTGCGCGAGCTGGAACTGCCCGATAAGCTGCCGGCCGAGGCATTTGCAGAGGCCGCTTATGAAAAGCGGGCGGCGCAGTTTGCCGATCCGAAAACAAGACAGGCGATGGAGGTCGTATGAGCGGCTTGCGTTTTTTGACGGCACTGGCCGCAGCACGTCTCGGCAAAACGGCGATTCGCCTGCTCGGGCGCACCGGCAGTCACACGCCGGGCCGCATCGCCCGGCGCATCGATCCCGATTTTCTGAAAAAACTCCCGCTGCCAAGGCACATCGTCTGCATCACAGGTACAAACGGCAAAACGACGGCGGCCAACTTCATCTCGGACACGCTGACGTCTGCCGGCATCGACCACGTGCAGAACACGTACGGCAGCAATCTGCAGGAAGGCGTTATCGCCGCCCTGATCAGCAAGGCAAACTGGAAAGGCCGGTCCAAAGTCGACTGGGGCATCTTTGAAGTGGACGAAATCGCGTCCAAAACCATCTTTCCGATCCTGAAACCGGAGATTCTCGCCGTCACCAATCTCTTTCGCGACAGTTACCGGCGGAATGCGCACGCCGACTATATAGCCTCGCTTCTGAATGAATCGATTCCGAAAGACGCGCTGCTCATCCTGAATGCCGATGACCTTATTTCCGCCCGCATCGCACCGGCCAGCCGGCGGCGCTACTTTTCGGTGCCGCCCCTCCCGGGGGAACCGGAAGAGCGAACGGCACACATCAACGACACGAAGCTTTGCCCGGATTGCGGTGTCCCGCTTGATTATTCCTTCCAGCGCTACCATCACATCGGCCGGGCAATCTGCCCGTCCTGCGGACTGAAAAACCCGCAGGCAGACTATCTGACCGATGATGTGAGACCGACCGATGTCTGCCTTCAGGAACGCGTGAACGGACAGCTGGCGACACGTATGAAGCGCCTGGGCGATCGCATTACGGATCTTTACAACCAGCTCACGGCCTATGCTGTTTTGCGTGAAATGGGCCTGCCCGTCGAAACGATCAAGTCGGCTTTCGAGACGATCCGCGTGCCGGAGACCCGGCTGAAGGAACGTCGTTTCGGCCATAAGCGCGTGATTATGATGATGGGGAAAGACCAGAATCCGGTCGCAAATACGCGGACGCTGGCCGTGATCGGCCAGATGAAGGATGCCGGCCGCATCGCTGTCCTGTTTGTCAATCAGGTGGTGGATACAGATTTTCACACGGAGAATATTGCCTGGATTTACGACTGCAATGTCGAATATCTTAATCAGCCGTTTATCCGTTACGTCGGCTGCGGCAGTCCGCGCTGGCTTGATTTTGCCCAGCGGTTTTGTCTGGCCGGCATTCCGGAGGAAAAGATCCTCGGTGCTGATGATGAAGTGACACTGGCGGACAATCTCGATGTCAGCGAAGTCGATACGGTTGTGCTCGTTTTCGGCACAAAGAAGAAGGATATTGTGGCTGCCGTGTTCGACAGTCTGGCCAGGCGTCTTGAAGCGTCGGTCCAGGGACAGCGTGACGCTGAGCCGGCACCGTGAATATGCTAACATTGGACCAGCGATGTGAACCGGCGCAGCCGGCGCATCCGGAAACAGGAGGATTGCCATGTCAAAAGCACTGATGATCGGCGCCGGTGGCGTCGCCTCTGTGGTTGCCCATAAATGCGCCCAGAATCATGCCGTTTTTTCTGAACTGACGATTGCCAGCCGTACATTTGAAAAGGCCGATGCGCTTCGCGCCAAAGTTACCGGCGGCCCGATGAAAGTATCCGCGGCCGCGGTCGACGCTGATGACGTCGATCAGCTGGTGGCCCTGATCGAGAAGGAAAAGCCGGATATTGTGATTCACGTTGCGCTGCCCTACCAGGATCTGACCATTATGGACGCGTGTCTCATCACCAGAACCGACTATCTCGACACGGCAAACTACGAGCCGAAAGACGAGGCAAAATTTGAGTACAAGTGGCAGTGGGACTATCGCGAGCGCTTCAAGGCCGCGGGGGTAACGGCGATACTTGGCTGCGGCTTTGATCCCGGCGTCACCGGCGTATTTTCCGCCTATGCGCTGAAACACGAGTTTGACGTTATCCGGCAGCTGGATATTCTCGACTGCAACGGCGGCGATCACGGTTATCCGTTTGCCACCAATTTCAACCCCGAAATCAATATTCGTGAAGTCACGGCACCGGGTTCCTACTTTGAGGACGGGCAGTTCATTGAGACGCCCCCGCTTGCGATCAAGCGCCGCTATGCGTTTGAGGGGGTCGGCGAGCGTGACATGTATCTGCTGCATCACGAGGAGCTCGAATCATTGGCCGAAAACCTTCCGGGTATCGAGCGCATCCGGTTTTTCATGACCTTTGGCGAAAGTTACCTGATGCACCTCAAAGCGCTGGAGAATGTCGGTATGACCTCGATCGAGCCGATCGAGTTTGAAGGTCAGCAGATCATTCCGCTGCAGTTCCTCAAGGCGGTTCTGCCGGATCCCGCGTCTCTCGGTCCGCGCACCAGGGGCAAAACGAATATCGGCTGTATCTTCAGCGGTGAAAAGGACGGGGCAGCAAAGCACTACCGTCTCTACAACATCTGTGACCACGAAGCGGCTTACGCCGAAGTCGGGTCGCAGGCTGTGTCATACACGACCGGTGTTCCGGCCATGATCGGGGCGTCGCTCGTGTTGACCGGCGAGTGGAAAAAACCGGGCGTGCATAACGTCGAAGAACTGGATCCCGACCGCTTTATGGACATGCTGAACACATTCGGGCTGCCCTGGATCGAAGATCGGGATCCCGCGCTCGTCCCGTGAGGCAGGCAAAACCGCTGAAACATGTGCCGACGCCGGCGTATGTCATCGACATCGAACGGCTGCGGCAAAACCTCGCGATTCTGCACGATGTGTCGGAAAAATCCGGCTGCCGCGTGCTCCTGGCCCAGAAGGCATTTTCCGCTTATGATCTTTATCCCCTGATCGGCCAGTATCTGGACGGTACGGCAGCCAGCGGCATCTTTGAGGCAAGACTTGGACACGAATACATGCCTGACGGTGAAGTGCATGTGTATTCGCCGGCATTTCGGGATGAGGAGCTGGCTGACGTGCTCTTGCTGGCCGACCACATCGTCTTCAACTCGTTTTCGCAGTGGACACGATTCAAGCCGCTCGTCGAAACGTTTAAGCGGGAAGGCCGAACGCATGTGTCGTGCGGTCTGCGCATCAATCCCGGCTATTCTGAGGTGGCGGTTGAAATCTACAATCCGGCCGCGCGCGGTTCGAGACTCGGCCTGACGCTGGAAGCCTTTCGCCACGGTGCAGAGACAGTCGGGCTTGAGGGGCTCGACGGCATTCATTTCCATGCCTTGTGCGAAGACTCGGCGGAAACGCTTGAACGGACACTGGACCATGTGTACAGCGATTTCCTGCCGTACATGGAGTCATGGCCGGGCGGTTTGAAGTGGTTCAATCTGGGCGGCGGTCATCACATTACGAGAGACGATTACAACCGCCCCCTCCTGATCGACCTGCTCTGCGACGCCAAAAAGCGAACCAGTGCGGCGATTTATATTGAACCGGGTGAAGCCGTTGCCTTGAATGCCGGTGTGCTGGTCAGTACTGTGCTGGACGTCGGGCAAAACGCGGAGCATTTTGCCATTCTCGACACTTCAGCTGTCTGCCACATGCCGGACGTACTGGAAATGCCCTATCGGCCGCGTTGCCGCGTGCACTATGCGGACGGCGGCGAAGCCGACGGCCGGATGCCCTCGGAGGCAGCATATGCATACCATCTGGGCGGGCCGACCTGCCTCGCCGGCGATGTCATCGGGCAGTATGCCTTTCCCCGGCCGCTGACGGCGGGCGACCGCATTGTTTTTTTTGACATGGCCATTTACACGATGGTCAAGACGAATACGTTCAACGGTATGCCGCTGCCGGCCATTGTCACGCAAGACGGTGCCGACATCAGGGTGCTGCAGACATTTGATTATGAGGATTTCAGGATGAGGCTCGGCAGCTGATGAAACTGAACCGCACAAATCTCGTCGACGGCGTGATCTGGCGCAGTCTGGCGCTGTTTGCTCTGCCCCTGCTCCTGTCCAATTTTCTCCAGCAGCTGTACAATACGGCCGATCTGCTGATCGTCGGTCGTTTTGCCGGCAGCCATGCCATGGGGTCGGTCGGAGCGATCGGGTCAGTTACCGGCATGCTGATCGGCCTTGCTGTCGGACTCGCGACGGGATGCACCGTCGTGGTGTCCCAGTACTTTGGTGCGGAAGATTACGACGGCCTATACAAGACCGTGCACACCGCCATGGCGATCGCGCTGGCGGGCGGACTCATCCTGACCGTGGCCGGCATCGGGCTTGCGCCCGTCCTGCTCCGCTGGATGAATACGCCGCCCGAGCTGCTGCCCGGTGCGATTACCTACATGCGCATTTATTTCGCCGGCATCATTCCGACCCTCATTTACAACATGGGGGCCGGCATTCTGAACGCCGTCGGCGATTCGAAGAGTCCGTTCTTTTTTCTTGTCGTCTCGGCAGTGACGAACATCAGCTTCGATCTGCTTTTCGTGGCCGCCCTTCACTGGGGTGTTGCCGGTGCGGCTTTTGCGACCGTGATCGCACAGATCGTGGCGGCTGGACTGGTCCTGATAAGCCTGACGCGGACCGACTCCCCGTATCGCGTTTTCCTGAAAGATATCCGGATGCACCTGCCAATTCTGAAGAAAGTGTCCAAAGTCGGGTTGCCGGCCGGCACGCAAAGCGTGCTGGTTTCGCTTGCCAATACATTTATTCAGGTTGCCATCAACGGCTTCGGTGCGAAGGCGGTCGCCGGCGTGGCCGTGGCCAACCGTGTCGACGGCTTCATCTT
>DUPJ01000065.1 GCA_012838355.1 Clostridiaceae bacterium | reverse complement strand
CGCCCATCAGGATCAGGCGGGGGGCGAGCCCGGGCAGATCGGGGTACTTCTGGAGCGCCAGCGCGAGATTGGTCAGCGGGCCGATGAAGATGAGGACCAGCTCACCGGCAGCCTTTCGTGCCGCCTCGTAAAGCGCATCCCAGGCCGGCAGCGTTTCCTCCGGCGCCGTGGAGCAAGGCAGCGTTTCGCCGCCCAGTCCCGTCTTGCCATGAATTTCCTTGGCATAATGGGGCGGCCGTACGAGCGGGGCGGCCGCGCCCTTGTAAACGGGAACGTCGAGTCCGGCGTACTGCACCAGATCTCTCGCATTCCGATACGTGTGGGCCAGCTCCACGTTGCCGGCCGTGACGGAGACACCGACCACCTCGATTTCCGGCATCTTCGCCGCCAGAAAAATGGCAGCCGCATCATCGACGCCGGGGTCACAGTCAAGCCATACCTTATGCCGGATCATCGCTTTGCCTCCCCGTATCCTGCCACGCGCGCGAACAGCCAGGCGACAAACGCCTCCCGGTCTATTGCGACGGCGACATGAACATTCTTCGCCTTGCCGTGGAGGCCGTACCAGTCTGCCACGGTCGCGCCGCGGCAGTGGTCGCCCGTGCACTCAACCTGGACCGCCATCTCGCGAAACGAGAAAAGCGCCGGGCTGACGAGCGCCGCCACTGCGGCCGCATCGTGAACGGGTGCGCCGCGGTAACCCTTTTCTTTATGAAACGAATAAAAGAAGCGAAGCCAGTCGGCCACTATGTTCGCGACATCGCTGCCGAGCGCGGCCAGCGCGTCGAATTCTGCAGGCAAAAGAAGCGCCTGCTCGGTGACATCGAGGCCGCACATGTAAAGCGGAAGGCCGGAAGTGAACACGATATGCGCCGCCTCCGGATCGACCAGGATATTGAATTCGGCGGCCGCCGTCCAGTTGCCGAAGCGAATGCCGCCGCCCATGAAATAGATCGCGCCGATTTTTGCTTTCAGCTCCGGGTGAATAAGCAGCAGTGTCGCCACATTCGTCAGCGGTCCGGTCGCAACGATGGTCACGGGTGTCGGATGGTCGGCCAGAACCTGAGCCATCAGGCTGACGGCCGGCAGATCAAGCACGGGCACGGTCGGTTCCGGCAGCGCCGGGCCGTCCAGCCCCGATTCCCCGTGTACCGACGGCGCCGTCATCGGCTGGGCGACAAGCGGCCGGGCTGCCCCGCGTGCGAGCGGGACATGCATGCCGGTCAGAGTGAGAATTTTCGCGGCGTTCAGCGTCGTCTTCTCGATCGTCTGGTTGCCGGCGACACTGGTTACGGCCAGCACGCGCAGGCGTGTTTCTGCCGCGGCTGCCGTCCAGGCGATCGCGTCGTCATGGCCGGGATCACCGTCAAGAATGACGGGAATTTTTTCCGCCGTCACGTCCGCTGCTCCGCATCCTGCCGGTTCTTCAATTTCTGGTGCAGCCGCCTGACCTTGCGTTTGGCGGAGAGCATGTAGAGGACCAGACCGAGAATCGTGACAACATAGGGAATGGAAGCGACCAGATAGGACGAAACACCCTGGATGCCGGAGACGCGTGTTTCGAGCGCCTGAGCCGTGCCGAACAGGAGTGACGAGAACATCGTGCCGACCGGTTCGCCTCTGCCCATCGCCTGCGCGGCCAGCGCGATGAAGCCGCGGCCGGCCACGATGCCCGTATTCCAGCTCTGCGAGTAGTACATCGACATGAATGCGCCGCCCAGACCCGAGAGCGCGCCGGACAGCATCAGCGCGATGTACTGAATGCGCTGCACGCTGATGCCGACCGAACGGGCCGCATTGCTGTTTTCACCAACGGCACGGATGTTGAGCCCGAGTGACGTCTTGTAAAGCAGAAACCAGACGACGAAGACGAGAATAAAGGCGACGTAGGTCAGAACGGCGTGTCCGGAGAACATGGCGCCCACGACCGGGATGTCCTTCAGGAGCGGAATGTTCCAGGTCGGGATCAGGATGTTCGGCGAACTGAGGGAGCTCGTATTGCCGCGCATGCCGGTGAACAGGTAGAGCAGAAATACGGTTCCGCCGGATCCCAGTATGTTGAGGGCAATACCGACGAGAATGATGTTCGTGCGCAGGCGGAGGGCAAAGAATCCCATCATGGCGCCGAGCAGGATTCCGACGACGAGCGCGCCGAGCACACCGATGAGCCAGCTTTGCGTCCAGAAGGAAATCAGGGTGCCGAACAGGGCCGAAATCATCATGGTGCCTTCAAGACCGATGTTGACGACACCGGCCTTCTCGGCGATGACCGAGGCGAGTGCGGCAAACAGAATCGGCGACGTGATGCGGATAATGGCAAAGACAAATTCCGGTTTGAAAATCGTATCAAAAAACTGAGACATATCAGCCCTCCTCGGATGCAGCCGCAGCCGCCTGTGCCTGTGCCAGTTCGTCCCGTGCATTCTTCACCACAATGCGCTGCCTCAGACCGGCCAGGAACTGTTCCGCCGCGAAGAACAGGAAGATGCTCGCCTGAATAATCGAGATCATCTCGGAAGGGATGTCGCTGTTCGTGTTCATGAGGAGACAGCCCTTGTTCAGATAGGCGATGAAGAAGGCGGCAAACGGCACGGCGACCGGATTGTTTCGGGCCAGAATGGCGATCGTGATACCGGTCCAGCCGAACCCGGGAAGCTCTTTCCAGAGGAATGTGTTGTAGCGGCCGAGTACCTCGATTGCGCCGCCGGTACCGGCCAGAAGTCCGCCCATGAACTGGGACAGGAGGATGACGCTCGTCACCTTCATGCCGGAGTAGGTGGCAAAATTCTGGTTGATGCCGATCATGCGGATCTGGTAGCCCCAGCGCGTCCGATACATGAAGATGCCGATCAGAAGCGCAACGGCAATGGCGGCGATAAAACCGTAAGTGAGCCGCGAGCCGCCGCGCACCATCTGCGCGATCTTGGCGGTCGGCAGAAACGCGTGTGTCTGCGTGGCGCCTTTGCTGCGGTCCGCGAACTCATAGTTGAGAAAGTGAAGCACGACGTACATGACGACGTAGTTCAGCATGAGGGATGACACCATCTCGCTGGCCCCGACCGACACCTTGAGCACACCGGGTATCAGCGTGATCAGGCCGGCAGCGACAGCCCCGATGAGAACACTGACCACCGGATGGAGGCCGGCTGCCATCGGCAGGTAAATGGCGACGAGAGCGGCCACGAAGCCGCCGGCCATCGCACCGCCTTCACCGCCCAGGTTGAACTGGTTCGCCGAAAACATGACGCATACGCCGAGGGCTGTGAAGATGGTCGGAATCATGGCTGCCAGAATCTGGTAGAACGACTGCACGTTGAAGCTGGCACCGTCCTCGCCAAACGACACCACGGGGCCGATCAGCAGCTGCTGCAGCGCATGAAACGGTTCGTCCGTGGCAAGAAAGATAAATACGGCGGCCACGGCCAGCGCCAGCAAAATGGCAGCCAGGCCGCGAATCAGGCTGAAACCAAGCATGCGTCGCTTATACATGAGTCTTTTCCTCCTTCGGCTCCGATGCCTGCGTGCGCAGACCAAGCATATACTCGCCCATCAGTTCGTCGGTCAGCGTCGTCGTATCGTCAAAGCTTGCGGCGATGTGTCCGCCATAAAAGATGATCAGCCGGTCGGACATTTCCATGACCTCGTTCAGATCGGCCGACACAAGCAGGACGGCCGCACCGGCGCGGCTCAGCTCGACCAGCCGGGCCCGGATAAATTCGGTGGCCCCGACGTCGATGCCGCGCGTCGGCTGGTCCGCAATGATCAGGATCGGATCGCTCGAAAACTCGCGCGCCACAACGACCTTCTGGATATTGCCGCCCGAGAGCATGCCGACTTTCTGGTTTCTGTCCCTGGACACAATCCGGTATTCCCTGATCAGGCGGTCTGTCTCTTCGTGGATCGATTTCATGTTGAAAATCGGCCCGCGGTTATACGCCTTTTTGTCAAACCGGTCGGCGATGATGTTGTCGGCGATGCCGGCATCACCGGCAATACCGAACACCATGCGGTCCTCCGGGATGAGGGACACGCCGAGATCACGGATTCTCCGCTGTGTAAGGCCGGTAATCTCATGTCCGTTCACATACACAGCGCCGCCCTCCGGTTCACGCAGGTTGAACAGAATGTCGACGAGCTCCCTCTGACCGTTCCCTTCAACACCGGCGATGCCGAGAATTTCCCCCGCGCGCAGATTGAACGAAACACGGTCCAGCATGCGCTTGTCCCACTCATTGATATAGGACAGATCGCGCACTTCCAAAATGACGTCACCCGGCTGGGACTTGTCCTTTTCGACCGTCAGAATCACGTCCCGGCCGACCATCCGCTGTGAGATCTGCTGTTCGGTAATGCCTTTTGTTTCGTACACGCCCATGGACCGCCCGCCGCGCATAATCGTCATGCGGTCCGTCAGTTCCTTTATCTCATTCAAGCGATGCGAGATGAAGACGATCGTGAATCCCTCATCACGCAAGAGGCGCAGCTGACGAAACAATTCAACCGTTTCCTTCGACGTCAGCACCGCCGTCGGTTCGTCCAGAATCAGGATCTTCGCGCCGCGCAGC
The DNA here is from genome assembly GCA_012838355.1 of Clostridiaceae bacterium. Lineage (GTDB taxonomy): Bacteria > Bacillota > Clostridia > Saccharofermentanales > DTU023 > DUPJ01. The sequence continues at coordinate 5,397 of DUPJ01000065.1, read as the reverse complement.
AACGCTTTCAAAATTTCCACTTTCTGTTTCATGCCGACCGGAATGTCCATCACACGGGCTTCCGGATCCACATTAAAGCCGTAGCGTTTTGCGATCTCCGCGGTCATGTCTACGGCTTTCTTGTAATCGATGATGATGCCTTTTTTCGGCGGCATGCCAAGCACCATATTTTCCGCGACGGTCAGGGTCGGGACGAGCATAAAGTGCTGATGCACCATCCCGATGCCGTGTGCAATCGCCTGCGACGGCGATGCCAGCTTCACCGCTTCCCCGTTGATGAAAATTTCGCCTTCGGTCGGCTGTTCCAAGCCGAACAGGATTTTCATCAGGGAGCTCTTTCCCGCGCCGTTTTCCCCGATCAGGGCGTGTATTTCACCAAAGCGCACGGAAAAGTCAACATTTCGGTTGGCGGCGATACCGTTCGGATACACCTTCGAGATATTCTTCATCTCGACGGCCAGCAAGTCATCACGTGTTTCCACAGCGGTCTTCAACGTCTCCACATTGACACCCTCTTATATGAAGAGCGCTCCGGACAGCAAAGGCGATTGAACCGCCCGGCTGTCCGGAGCACATGTGCCGATAATCGGCCGATTACTCAATCCAAAACAGCGTTTACGGCTGCAGGCTGTCTCTCAGTTCCTCGAGTTCGGTTGATACTTCACCGATCGCGGTCGGTACTTCAAGTTCGCCCGCGGCGATTTTTTCTTCCGCTTCCAGGACCAGTTCCTTCACCGAATCCGGTGCAAACTCGTCAAAGTTCTTGTCGGTCACGATGCCAACGCCGCCTTCCGGCAGACCGAGCAGAATCGATTCGCCGTAGTGTTCGTTGCCGGCATCCAGTTCATCGAAGAACCAGATGAGGGAATTGCCGATGTTCTTCAGGCCGGATGTCAGCGTGATCGCGGCCAGTTCTTCGGACAAGGTCAGCTCCTGGTCGGAGTCGACGCCGATGAACCAGGCTTTGCCGGATTCGAGCGCCGCTTCGGCGGCACCGTTGCCGGAGTTGCCGGCGACACCCCAGATGATGTCAACGTTCTTGTCGGCGATCATGGATGCGCCGAGTTCCTTCGCTTTGCCGGGATCGACGTAGCTGTTGACATAACGGGTATCAACCTTGATGTCCTCGTTCACGCTCAGCGCGCCGAGCAGGAAGCCGTAGAGGAAGTCGTTGATGACGGGGCTGTCCACGCCGCCGACAAAGCCGACGACTGCGTCTTCGTTAATGAAGTCGATGTCGGTCTCGGTCGTCATGGCTGCCGCCACGATGCCGACGAGATAACCCATGTCATTTTGCTTGTAGTTGATGTTGACGACGTTGTCGCCTTCGGCTGCCGAGTCATAGATCAGATATTTCTGGTCCGGATACTCCGCGGCGACTTCGGTAAGATAATCGGGCATCTGGTAGGTGCCGCAGACGATCAGGTCATATTCGCCGGATTCGGAGACCTCATACAGCGTCTCGAGCCATTTAGGCTGATCTTCGTCACGTCCGCCCATCTCGATCGTCTTGTACGTGATGCGTCCAGCCTCCTGAAGTTCCGCCAGACCGGCATCCGCCGAGTCAAAGAACGACTTGTCGCCCAGATTGCCGTTGACCAGGTTCGCGACGTTGTATACTTTGGCTTCTTCCTCCGCGAACGCGGGGACCGCGACCAGGCCGAGAACGAGAACGAGACTCAGCGCAAGCAATAAAACTTTTTTCATTAAATCCCTCCTTATCCGCCGCAAACCGCCTGCAAAGGCGCTCCCGAGACGGATGTGTTTTGTATAAAGTATACGTCTTCACTAGTGAATGTCAATGAAAACTTGGCAGAACGGCCGCCGATTCTCCGTTATACTGACGATGCCCGAAAACTTGATCCGGGCGTTATGAACAAAGGCGGAAATGTATGGAAAAACTGCTTTATATTGATTGCTGCATACGGCGTGAATTGTCACGCACGAAACAGGCGGCCGACCACCTGATGGACCGGCTCGCGACGCTCGGCCGGTTTGAACTGGAGACACTTGTCCTGATGGAAGAACCGCTTCAAAACCTGCAGGGCGACTTCTTTTTCGCGCGCGAAGCGCTTCTGGCGGACGGCATCCGGACACACCGGCGCTTCGACTATGCACGCCAGTTTGCCGCGGCCGACTTCATTGTGGTGGCCGCACCGCTGTGGGATCTCGGATTCCCCGGCCTTCTCAAGACGTATCTCGAAAATGTATCGCTGGACGGCATCACCTTTTATGCCGATGCTGCCGGCTGCCACGGCATGTCAAACGGCAAACACCTTGTCTTTGTCACGACGCGCGGCGGTTTTTACGAGAATACGCCGCTTGAAATGGGATCACGCTATATGGAAGCGCTCTGCACATTTTTCGGCATCGACCGCTACACCTGTCTTTTTGCCGAAGGCCTCGACAGCGAAGGCATGGACCCCGATGCCCTGCTGACGGAGCTGAAAGCCGATATTGACCGTTTCGTCGACCTGCTGTAACGATGCCCGGACGAAAGCCGACATTCATCGACCGCGCGATTATCTATTTCTCGCTTGCCGCCGTCATCCTGACAACGGCGGCCTTCGCTGTCTTTTTTGTCACGGGCCGCACGCCCGCGGCGGGGAGCAGAAATCTGACGCCGCAAAGCTCGGCTGTGCATGCTGCAGCAAGTCAAGCGACGACAACAGCAGCAGCGAACCGGACCACGGCCGGCACGACAGAAGCGGTCACCGAAGCACCGACCGAAACAGAACGCCTGCGCGACAAGACGAGTATCATCCCCGACGGGCCGTCCTTTGCCGAGATTTCACCGGACGGAAAAGTCGACTACAGCCGCATCCGCTATGCGTCGATCGTCCCCGAATGCGGACCGGCACCGGACGGATACTTCGAAGATGCCCTGTTCATCGGCAATTCCATCCAGCAGATCCAGCGCCAGATCGGCAGCATCCGGGCCGATTACATCACGACGGGCGACCACAACGTCTTCCGCTATTTTGAATGGGAACTGGCCATGCCGGACGGACAGAAGATGACGACGGCCGCGTATCTCGCCAGCCATGCGTACGGCAAAATCTACCTCACATTCGGTATCAACGAAGTGTCCTACGACGATCAGGAACAGGTCTGGCGGGGCTTTCGCGCGATGCTGGCCGACGTGCAGCAAAAACAGCCGCAAGCCGCCATCTATCTCGTCGGCCTCTTGCCCGTCTATCCGCCCCTCATGAACGAAACGGCGCGCCGCCTGATCACCCCGGAAAAGATTCTCGAGTTCAACCACAAGCTCGCGATCCTGGCCGAAGATGAAGGCGTCTACATGCTGAATCCGGCCGAAGCACTGCAGGACGAAAACGGCTTCCTCAAAGCCGAGTGGTCGAAAGACGGCGTGCACTTCGGCAGCGAGGCGACCAGAATCTGGGACGACTATACGCGCACCCATGCGGTATCGCCCTGAGCACTCACTGGATACGGCAGTTCGCCGTAATGTGAGTCAGAATAAGGGCAGCAAATAATTTCGTGCGAGGTGCAGCATGCGCATAGTCATTTTGGACGGGTATACGACGAATCCCGGCGACCTCAGCTGGTCGCCGCTTGAAGAACTGGGCGAGGTCACCATTTATGACCGCACACCGCCCGACAAACTTGTTGAACGGATCGGTGATGCGGAGGCCGTGCTGACGAACAAGGCCGTCCTCACGCAGGCGGTGCTGGAGGCGTGCACGTCGCTTCGCTACGTCGGTATCATGGCGACCGGCATCAATGTGATTGACCTCGCGGCGGCACGGTCACAGAGCATCACCGTGACGAACGTGCCGAACTACAGTTCCGATTCCGTTTCGCAGTTTGTCTTTGCCCTCCTGCTCAATATCACGAACGGCGTCGCACGGCACGATGAAGCCGTCAAGGCGGGTGAGTGGGCCAAAAGCCCCGATTTCACCTTTCAGCTGACACCGCAGATTGAACTTGGCAGCATGACGCTCGGCATTTTCGGACTCGGTGCCATCGGTATGCGTGTCGCGGCCATCGGCCGTGCGTTCGGCATGCACGTGCTGGCACACAGCCGCCGCGTCCAGTCCGGTGAACACCGCGGCGTGGAGCATGTCGATTTTGACACGCTGCTTCGCGAAAGCGACGTTCTGACCCTGCACGCACCGCTGACCGGGGAAACGGCCGGCCGGTTCGACAAGGATGCCTTCCGGAAGATGAAGGCCGGTTCCATCCTGATCAACACGGCGCGCGGCGGCCTCGTCAATGAAGCCGATCTCGCCGATGCGCTGAACAGCGGGCATCTCTATGCGGCCGGCATCGATGTTGTGTCGGTCGAGCCGATTTCCCCGGACAACCCCCTGCTGACCGCCAAAAACTGCCTTATCACGCCGCATCTGGCGTTTTCTGCGAAAGCGAGCCGCCAGCGGCTGATCCGCGAGCTGGCGGATAATCTGCAGCGCTTCATGGACGGTGAACCGGAGAACGTCGTCAGCTGATCAGGTGCCACCACGGCAGATATAAACCGAATATGACCGCGAATACGCCGACCGTCATCACGAGCCCATAGCGGATGAGGTGGCGGTCCGTGAACTGACCGTTCGCCGCCCCGATCATCATCGTGGCGTGGTGAAACGGCATGAGAAAGTGCAGATTGACCGTGATGTAGCACATCAGCGTCAGCCAGACGGCCGGGATCCCGGCAGCTTTTGCCAGCGGCAAAAGAACGGGGAGCACGACCGACAGCGTCGCGACAGCCGACCCGATAAACATGTGGAGCACCATGGTGAAGAGGACGAGGGCCGGCAGGAAAATCGCGGACGTGCCGTCCGGTATGAGCACCTGCAGTTTCTCCATCAGCGCGGCCATGACGCCGCTCCCGCGCAGTACCTGACCGATATTGAAGGCAGCCGTGAGAAAAATGAGAAAGCGCGGATTAATCGCTTTCAGATCTCCGGCGGCCAGCCCGCCGAGCAAAAACAGGATGACGACACCGGCCAGAGCCGCAGCCCAGCCGGGTATGCCGTGCAGGCTTTCGGTCGCCCAGAGGAGCATCACAGCGGCCATCACGATGAGTCCCGCCCGATCGGCCGGACTGTATGCTGACTCGGCTTTGCCGGGCCTGACGTACGCTGCAAACACTGCCGACGGGTGTGCCGGCAGTGCCTTTCGAAAGAGAACACGGACCGTGAAGGCGGTGAGGAGACTGACGATAACGCCGGGAACGCCCATGTGCAAAAGCCAGGTCCAACCGTCCAGTTCCTGGATCAACGGCTCGCCGCCAAACGAAACGGCAGCATAATTGAGGACAATGTCTCCGCCGATAAACATCATGTAAGTGACTGTGACGGCGACGTAAAGATAGAAAAAGACAGCCTGCCGTTCCCGTTTCGCCTGAGAAGCGGTATCCATCACAGCGGCGTAGAT